>WFNP01000056.1 GCA_015488535.1 Nitratifractor sp. | reverse complement strand
GCCTCCTTTTAACATCTCAATCAGTGAATAAGCCTTACCACTCTTCCAACAGTAGTTTTTAATTACTCCACTATCAAAGAGTCTTAAAATATCAAAGGGATTATAGATTCTATCTTTCAAAAAGTAATATCCGTTATACCACTGCTTTACCTTTTCTAAATCAAAATCTTTGCTGTATTCAAAAAATTCCTCTTTGATATTTTCGTGGGTATATCCGCAAATATTTCCAAACTTTGGCATCAGTGAAATATCTACCAGATTATTTAATCCACTAAATATACTGGCTTTGCTAAATTTGGAAATGCCTGTTAAAAATGCAAATTTTAAATATCTATCATTTGCTTTTATTTGGATATAAAGACCTCTTAAAAAATCTCTATTTTCTTTTGCTCTATTGATATTATCAAGGTTATCGAGTATTGGTTTGTCATACTCATCTATAAGCACTACTACTTTTTGATTATACTTTTCATAGCACTCCTGTATCAATGTAGCAAAACAAGAGGAGGCATCTTCATCTATATCACAATCAATTTTTAATCTTTTTTGATTATCTTTTAGTATTTTTTTTGCTACTCTTTGAGTAGATTCAAGGCTCTTAAAATTACCTGCCCAATCAATTTTGATTACTGGATAAGTTATATTCCAATCCCATTTATCATATATATACAAATCTTTAAATAACTCTTTGTTTCCTTCAAATATATTGTGTAGGGTATCTAAAAACAGACTCTTTCCAAATCTGCGGGGGCGGGAGAGAAATATATACTCATAATCATTAATTAATTCTATTGCCTCTTTGGTTTTGTCTATATAGAGATAATTATCTTCTCTGATTTTTTCAAATGTCTGTATGCCTATAGGTAATTTTTGCACTGTATCCCCTTTTTATATTCTACTCTTAATATAGGATATTACTCCATAAACTCCCATTCCAAATGCTGAGGTTAATATAATCGTAGCTCCGGATGTCAAATCAAAAATATAACTCAAAATCAAGCCTAGCATAGTAAATACAAAAGCAAACAGTGCTGATAGTATCATCATCATATAGAGCGATTTACTCAGTTTTTCAGCTATAAATGTGGGTATTGTCATCATCGCAATTACCAATATCAAACCTACCACCTTGATAGCTACTACCACGCTCAAAGCTGATAAAACCAAAATGAGTGTATAAAACAGATGACTCTTTATTCCACGAAGTGAAGCATACTCACTATCATAACTAATTGCCAATATCTCTCTATAAAAGATATGAACAAAAAGAAGAATTGTTATAAGTAAAATAGTCATTATCCAAATATCACTATGACTTACTGCCATAATTGAGCCAAATAGATAACTCATCAAATCACCGTGATATCCGGGGCTTAAATCCACCAGCACTATACCGATAGCCATACCTACAGCCCAGATAAGCCCTATAAAGCTATCAATTCTGTTTTTGTGATAGATACTGAGCCACGATATCAAAAGAGCGGAAGCTACGGCAAACAAAGAGGTAGATAGAGCCATAGGAATACCAAAATATATGGCTAATCCTATACCGCCATAAGAGCTGTGTGCAATACCACCGGCTAAAAATACCATCCTATTGACCACTACCAACGCTCCGATTATCCCAATGGATATAGATACCAATACCCCTGCTATCAAAGCATTTTGAACAAAATCATAACTCAATGCTTCTATCATCTTTTAAGTCCCTTCAGCATCTGCATCATCTCCACTTGACAAAAGTGTCCATTTGATTTGGAAGTTGCTCCAAGTGTATCATTACCCAAATCATGCACAAAAGCTTCTCTGTTTATATATATAATCTTTTGGGCATACTCTGATACTACTGCCAAATCGTGGCTCACTACAAATATAGTCAAATCTCTGTTTAACTCTTTGAGAAGCTCAAATATCTCTTTTTGTCCCTGTGGGTCTATATTTGAAGTAGGTTCATCTAAAATTAGTAATTTTGGATGAGAACATAAAGCTCTTGCTATCATTACTCTCTGTCTTTGACCACCGGAAAGGTCGCCTATTTTTCTATCTATATAATCTTGCATTCCTACTTTTTGGAGTGTAGAGTAGGCACATTTTATCTCTATATCACTATATTTGATAGGAAAGAGTCTTTTAAATATAGATATTGACTCCTTTAAATGCTCTTTTTTATTACCCATCATTACCACATCTAAAACCGTAATAGGAAAATCCAAATTTACATCTATATATTGAGGCACATATCCGACAAACTCTCTGGCATTTTTGGGTTGCATATTTAATATTTTGACAGAACCGCTATTTGGTTCAAGGAGTCCGAGCATCAATTTTACAAGTGTCGATTTACCGCCACCATTTGGACCAATTACTGCGGTAAATTGATGCTCTTTTACATCAAATGTGATATTCAAAAGTGCTTTTTGTTTTCCATAACTAAAATTTACATTATTAATCTCTATAACTTTGCTACTCAATATTTTCTCCGGATATTACTTTGGCTAATTTTAGAATAGTATCTCCTATATTTTGTGTAAGTGGAGACAGAGCCACTACCGGCACACCTATCTCTTTGGCTAAGAGTTTGGCTTTTTTATCGGAAAATTCGGGTTGTGTAATTATTGCTGATATATGATTTTTTTTAGCCTCTTTTATCAAGCTCATCAACTCTCTTGCACTAGGCTCTTTGCCTTCTATCTCCATAGCCAACATTTTGCGATGAAACTCTCTTGCAAAATATCCCCATGATGGATGAAATACCATAAATATTTTATTTTTTGGATTTTTATCCAAAATAGCAGTAATTTTTTGCTTTAGATTATTTAGATGTGTTATATAATCTTTTAGTCTCTCTTGATAATATTGTTTATGTTTATTATCTATACTCTGCAAATTTTTGGCTATTTTTGTAGCTATGATTTGAAGATTATCAATAGATGTCCATATGTGTGGGTCAAGCTCCCCCATTTTATGATGATGGTGCGATTTTGACTCCATAGGATACTTTTTTATTCCCTCATCAAGCTTTACGACTCTCATCTTTGGATTTAAATCTTCAAATTTTTTAAGCCATACATCTTCAAACTCTACACCCACAGCAAAATATAATTTAGCTTTGCTAAGCTCTCTCATTTGAGATGATTTTGGCTCATAAGTATGAGGTGAAGCTCCATAAGGCACCATAACTTTACTATCTACATACTTTGCACCAATTTTTTTTACAACTCCCTCAATTGGAGCAATAGAAGATACTACTGTAATTTTTGCATAACTCAAAGAGAGCAAAAGTAGAGATAGCGTTAATATTTTTAACACTTTTAATCCTTTGTATGTTTATTATCTAAATTTCATAATTTATATATCAATTATATACTTTTAAGATAAAAATATTTATAAGATTTGTGTTAAACAACGGGGTCAGAACAAAGACCCCTAAATCTATTTTATGAATGATATAAAGGAGGAGGAATCATCTATAAAATAAAATCAATCAAAAGGAGAAAAATGAATTATGGCGCGGCGGACGAGACTCGAACTCGCGACCCCCTGCGTGACAGGCAGGTATTCTAACCAACTGAACTACCGCCGCACCTAACAATAAGTGGTGGTCGCTAGTGGACTCGAACCACTGACATCTACCTTGTAAGGGTAGCGCTCTACCAACTGAGCTAAGCGACCTGCAAGAATCTTTTTGGCGACCCTTAGAGGATTTGAACCTCTGTGTCTATGCGGAAAACATAGCATCCTTGGCCTCTAGATGAAAGGGTCATCTAGACCAACAAACACTTGCTTCAATGGTGACCCGTCTTGGATTCGAACCAAGGGCCCACTCCTTAAAAGGGAGTTGCTCTACCGACTGAGCTAACGGGTCGTTTTCTTTTCTTTAAGCCGTTTGGCTTATGTGGGTGGCATTATATTAGAATAAAAACCCTTTGTCAAGGGTTTTTTGAAAAAAAATGAAAAATTTTTAAAAAAAGTCAAAAAAACCCTTTTCACTCCTAATCAACATCTCTATAGCTCTATATAAAGTCTGCTCTTGGACAGATACTCTGTCACCTTTAAAAAAGCACTTATCAACAAATAAGTCATCACCATTTAACAAGGCTATAAATACTGTCCCTACCGGTTTGCCCTCTACTGCCCCTGTAGGTCCTGCAATACCACTGACTGCTATTGCGATATCTGCACCACTTCTGTTTTTGGCTCCTTTTACCATCTCCTCTACACACTGACTGCTTACTGCTCCATAATTTTTAAGAGTATCTTCTTTGACTCCAAGCCACTCTGATTTGATACGGTTGCTGTATGTTACAAAAGAGCCTTCAATGATTGCAGAAGCACCGGAGACTGATGTTAGTTTGGAAGCAATCAATCCGCCGGTGCAACTTTCGGCAATTGAGAGTTTTTTATCTATACTTGTAAAATAATCTATAATAGATTTAAATATATTTTTAGTTTTGAGTTTTTTGCCTTTGGGAAATGATGATGGAGTAATAGGAAGAGGAGATGACAAAAGGCATTTAAACCATGTAGGTGTATAAGCCATACATCCACAAATACCATCTGATGCAGACAATCTCAGCAAAGTCTCTTCTGTATGCTCCTCTTCTGTAAAGATATGTAGATATCCATAATCTTCGCTATCTATTTGAATAGAAGGTAGTTCATCAAATATATTTACCCCTACTACATTAAATATTGCTCTGTTAATTTTATACTTGAAATAAGCTGTGTCACTATACTCAGACAACGAAGGATATATCGTTTTTTTAGAAGCAGTAATGGTATCAGAATTGATTGTAGCCAGTATTTTGCCAACCAGAGGAAATGATAATCTGTCTGCATATATAATGTAAGTCTTTTTTTTGTTTGAAAACTCTTCCAGAATAGAGGGAATATCACTACTCATTGAAGAGAGATATATCTCTTCAGAGACATCTTTGATATACGGCTCAAGCATACGCTCTATATATTTCATAACTCTGTTATTTCTATATACCCAAAAACCTATATACACTACAATAATATCATTTTCTTTTTCTCTTATAGACATAAATATCACTCCTGATAATTTTATATATTTATTGTATCAGAGTATATCTGTTTTTCAATACAACAATACTCTATACTAAATACTTGGTAACTATAACTAAACCATAACCCATTTTTGGATATAATCGCCCAATTTCCAACAGGTGAGGATATATCGATAATGGATTACAAAGATACGCTATTACTACCAAAAACAGATTTTCCAATGAGAGGCAATCTCCCACAAAATGAGCCAAAGAGATATAAAAAGTGGTTTGACTCAAATGTGTGGGAGAAAATGAAAGAAAACAGGCAGGGTTGTGAAACTTTTACACTGCATGATGGACCTCCGTATGCAAATGGAGATATCCATATCGGACACGCACTGAATAAGATACTCAAAGATATTATAGTCAAGTTTCACTATTTTAATGGCAAAGCTGTGCGATTTACTCCAGGCTGGGATTGCCATGGATTACCAATTGAGCAAAAAGTCGAGGAGAAAATCGGCAAAGCCAAAAAGGACTCTATGCCGGTATCTGAATTTAGGGCTTTGTGTAGAGAACATGCCAGTAAATATATCAATCTACAAAGAGATGGATTTAAATCTCTTGGTGTGATAGGTGATTGGGATAATCCATATATAACTATGGATTTCAAATTTGAAGCCAATATATACCGCACACTATGCGAAGTGGCAAAAAAAGGCTTACTAATTGAAAGAAGCAAACCGGTATATTGGTCATGGGCAGCTCAGAGTGCATTGGCTGATGCAGAAGTAGAGTATAAAGATAAAGAGAGTGATTCTATATTTGTAGCATTTGAATTATCCGATAAAACAAAAGAGAAGTTTGATATTCATAGTAAAGCTGCTATTGTAATATGGACTACTACCCCTTGGACACTTCCGGCAAACAGTGGAATTGCATTAAACCCTGATGAGATGTATGTTTTAACAGAAGATGGATATATTGTAGCTGAGAGTAGATACGAAGCACTGCTTGAAGAGGGAATTATTACCGGCAAGGTAGAGAGAAAATTTGCATCAACTGAACTTGAAAATGAAAAAGCAATAAATCCACTAAATAGCAGAACTTCACATATTATTCTTGGTGAGCATGTAGAGCTTGATGGAGGAACTGGAGCAGTCCATACAGCCCCTGGTCATGGTGAAGATGACTACTTTGCAGGACTTAAATATGGATTAGAGGTATTAATGCCAGTAGATGATGAGGGTAAATTTGATGAGAGTATAATCCATCACAATCTGTTGCCAGAGCCTGAAAAATATGTAGGTATGCATATATTCAAAGCAAATGATATTATTTTAGAGCTTCTTGGTGATGCTTTGCTAAAATCAAGTAAATTCACACACTCATATCCACACTGCTGGAGGACTAAAAAGCCTGTAATTTACAGAGCTACAAAACAGTGGTTTATAGCCGTAGATGAAAAGCCTCAAGGAAGTGATGAAACTCTTAGAGAGTTGGCTTTAAAAGGTATAGATGATACAGTATTTTATCCAGATTGGGGTAGAAACAGACTCAAAGCTATGGTAGATGGCAGACCAGATTGGTGTATATCAAGACAGAGAACCTGGGGAGTGCCGATAGCCTTTTTTAGAGATAAAAAGACAAAAGAGGTAATTTTAGATGAGAAGGTGCTTAACTTCATAGCTGCTATATTTGAGCATGAGGGTTGTGATGCTTGGTATGATAGAAGTATTGCTGAACTTTTATATCCGGGTAGTGGATATAATCCTGATGATTTGGAAAAAGTAAATGATATTCTTGATGTTTGGTTTGATAGTGGCTCTACCTGGAATGCAGTATTAAAGAGTCGTAATTATGATGCAGGTAACTTCCCTGCTGATATGTATCTTGAAGGAAGTGATCAGCATAGAGGTTGGTTCCAAAGCTCACTCTTGCTTGGAAGTGCAGTAGAGCATCAACCACCATACAAAGCTATTCTCACGCACGGATTTACCGTAGATGAGAAGGGTGAAAAGATGTCTAAATCAAAAGGCAATGTAGTAGCCCCTCAAAAGGTAACTAAGCAGTATGGCTCTGAGATACTTAGACTCTGGGTAGCACTTAGTGATTATCAAGGTGATTTAAAAATTAGTGATAATATCTTAAAACAGACTGCTGAGCAGTATAGAAAGATTAGAAATACATTTAGATTCCTTTTGGCAAATGTGAATGATTTGGATAGTGTTATTGCTGATGATAAATTGGGTGAGCTAGATAATTGGATACTTGCAAAAGCCAGTAAAATATTTGCAGAGGTAAAAGAGTCTTTTGAAAATTATGAATTTTTAAGAGGCTTATCTGTTTTAAATCACTTCCTAACTAATGAGCTAAGTGGTATCTATATGGATATCTGTAAAGATAGATTATACTGCGATGCTAAAGATAGCAATACCAGAAGAGCAGCCCAATCGGCTATGGCATTGATTGCTGATAGAATGTTAGCTCTACTTGCTCCTATTTTGACATATACTGCTGATGAGATAATAGAGTATGCTCCGGCAGTTATCAAAAAAGATAAAGAATCTGTATTTGATTTGGTTTATGAGCCACTAAAGAGTTATAAGAGTAATTTAGATGAAGAGACTCTAATTGCTGTTAGAGAGGCATTCTATGAAGAGATTGACAGACTCAAAAAAGAAAAAATTATCAAATCCACTCTTGAGTTGGAGCTTGGTGGAGATGTCAATATATTAAAGATGAATAATCCAAAAGATTTGGAAGATTGGTTTGTAGTTAGTGGTATCTGCTTGGAGTGTGAAGGTGAAAAGATTGGCGAATTTGAAGCAGTTGATAAAAGCTTTACAATCCATAGAGCCAAAGGGTATAAGTGTCCAAGATGTTGGAGATTTACCGCAAAAGAGGAAGATTGTCTATGCGATAGATGTCAAGAGGTAATGAATGGTTGATTTTAGCCAACCTGTTAGCAGTAGTGTGATAATTGGTTCAATTATCTTTATTTTTATCTGTATAGCAATAGGATTGGCAGTAGTTGAGTATTATAAAAGAAGATATAAAAAAGGGGATACAGAGTGATTACACTAAAAGAGGCAATGTCCAAAAGCAAAGAGGAATTGGCAGAGATTAGAGATGAATTGTTTAAAAAAGCCAAAGAGAGTGGCTTAAATGCCTATATTGGATTTGAGACACACGGTGAAGGTGTGCCGATTTTAATCAAAGATAATATACAAGTGCATGGTTGGAGTATTACAGGTGGCTCAAATATACTACAAGGCTATATAGCCCCATATAATGCTACTGTTATTGAGAATATGCTCAAAAATGGTTTTGCACCGGCTGGTAGGGCAAATATGGATGAGTTTGCTATGGGTTCAACTACAGAAACTAGCTTTTATGGTCCTACTCTAAATCCACACGATACTAGCAGAGTCCCCGGAGGCTCTTCTGGTGGCTCAGCAGCGGCAGTAGCTGGTGGTGAGGCAATAGCAGCACTTGGTAGTGATACAGGAGGTTCAATTAGACAGCCTGCTGCATATTGTGGAGTGGTTGGATTTAAACCAACTTATGGAAGAGTCAGCAGATTTGGACTTGCTGCGTATGCTTCAAGCCTAGATCAAATTGGACCAATTACCCAAAATGTAGAAGATGCTGCAATTCTTTATGATGCAATAAAGGGACACGATAGTAAAGACTCTACAAGCTATGAGTTTGAAAATGAGCCAATATATGGCAATATTGATGCTGATAGAAAATTAACAATAGCAGTAATTGATAACTATATTGAAGTAGCCAGTGAAGATGTCAAAAAGGCTCACGATGAAGCTATAAAAGCTCTTGAAGAGGCAGGGCATACAATAATCCATAAAAATATGAGTAATACCAAATATGATATTGCTACATACTATATTGTAGCTACAGCTGAAGCTGCTACAAACTTAGCTAGATATGATGGTGTAAGATATGGTAGAAGATGCGAAAATCCAAAAAATTTGGAAGATCTATATTTTAGAAGTAGAAGTGAAGGCTTTGGAGAAGAGGTAAAAAGAAGGATACTTCTTGGTAACTTTGTTTTATCTTCCGGATATTATGATGCTTATTACCTCAAAGCCCAAAAGGTAAGACACTTAATTAGAGATGAATTTAAAAAGATTTTTGCAGAGGCTGATTTGATACTCTCTCCTGTTGCTCCAAGTGTAGCCCCAAAATTGGGAGAGTTGCAAGATCCACTTGAGATGTATAAGAGTGATATGTACACCATTGCTATAAATTTAGCCGGATTACCTGCTATTAGTTTGCCAATAAATAAAAATAGTGATGGTATGCCAGTAGGATTACAATTGATTGCTGATGCTTTTGAAGAGAAGAAGCTTTTTGATGGAGCAAGTAGCTTAGAAAGAGCCGTAGCTTACAGTAAATAATAAGGAGAAAGCCCAATGAGAATAAAGATGAAAGCTTTGACATTTGAAGATGTTTTATTAGTCCCTCAGCACTCAACAGTATTGCCAAAAGAGGTAAGTCTAAAGAGTAAATTAACCAAAAGAGTAGGATTGAATGTGCCTATTGTTTCAGCTGCTATGGATACAGTTACAGAGTATAAAGCAGCTATTGCTATGGCAAGACTTGGTGGAATTGGAATAATTCATAAAAATATGGATATAGAGACTCAGGCACTACAAGTAAAGAAGGTAAAAAAGAGTGAGAGTGGAATTATTATAGACCCTATCTTTATTGGACCAGATGCCACAGTGGCTGAAGCTGATAATATGATGGGAGAGTATAGAATTTCTGGAGTGCCGGTAGTTGATGAGAATCGTAAATTAATTGGAATTATCACCAATAGAGATATGAGATTTATTACTGATAAAAATCTGAAAGTCAAAGATGTAATGACTCCTTCTCCTCTTATTACCGCAAAGAAGGGAACATCTTTGGAAGATGCTTCAAAGATATTACAAGAGCATAAAATAGAAAAATTACCAATAGTTGATGATGACGGTATCTTAAAAGGGCTAATTACCATCAAAGATATAGAGAAAAAAGAGCAGTATCCAAATGCAAATAAAGATGAATATGGCAGACTAAGAGTAGGTGCAGCTATTGGTGTAGGTCAAATTGACAGAGCTACCAAATTGGTAGAAGCCGGAGTAGATGTAATAGTGCTTGATTCAGCACACGGACACTCACAAGGTATAATTGATACACTCAAAGAGCTTAAAGCCAATCTTGATGTAGATGTAATAGCCGGAAATATTGCTACTGGAGCAGCCGCAATAGATTTGATAGAAGCTGGAGCTGATGCGGTAAAAGTAGGTATTGGACCAGGCTCAATTTGCACTACCAGAATAGTAGCCGGTGTTGGTGTGCCTCAAATTAGTGCAATAGATGAAGTAGCTCAAGTTGCCAATCCTCTCGGAGTGCCAGTAATTGCGGATGGTGGTATTAAATACTCTGGTGATATTGCCAAAGCTTTGGCAGTGGGAGCCAGTTGTGTAATGCTTGGCTCAGCTCTGGCTGGGACATATGAAGCACCGGGTGAAATGATAATCTATAATGGCAGACAATTCAAAGAGTATAGAGGTATGGGCTCAATTGGAGCTATGACAAAAGGTAGCACTGATAGATATTTTCAAGAAGGCACAGCCGCAGATAAATTGGTGCCAGAAGGGATTGAGGGAAGAGTGCCGTATAGAGGTAAGATAGCTGATGTAATTCATCAAATGACAGGTGGTTTAAGAAGCTCAATGGGATATTGTGGCTCAAAAGATATCCCTACTTTATGGGAAAAGGCTGAATTTGTAGAAATTACCAGTGCAGGACTTAAAGAATCTCATGTGCATGATGTAACCATTACAAAAGAGAGTCCAAACTACCACTCATAAAATTTTTACTTCACCTCTTTTTGGGGTGGAGATTTTACATATTCTAAATATCTATTGTTTCCAATCACTAACATTTCACTAACAATCTATTAGTATAATTAATATTATTTATATTAATAATAAATCAAAGGATAAAAAATGGCAACAACAGAAGAATTGAACCAAGTTCAGACAACAGATACTACTACACAGGATACAACAACTACGGATACTCAGGTAACTGATAGTGCAAATGGTAATGCTACTAATACAGATACTCAAGAAACTGCAAATGATGCTACAGTAGCTGATAGTGTAAATACTACACAAGAAGATGCCGAAACTCAAATAACAGAGCTTTATGTAGCTACATTTGACAGAGCTCCAGATGCAGATGGGGTTGATTATTGGGTTGAGCAGTATAATAATGGTATGTCTATGGATGATATTGCTAAAAGTTTCTTTGATCAAAAAGAGACAGAAGATAAATATAGTAATTTAACTAATGATGAATTTGTAGATACTGTTTATCAAAATGTTCTTGATAGAAAACCAGATAGTGCAGGTGCTGAATATTGGAAGAGTGAGCTTGATAGTGGTCATATTACTAAAGATGAGTTTATTTTAGCTATTTTAAATGGTGCAAAATCACATCCAGAAGACCATAAGCATTTAAGGGATAAAACAGATATAGGATTAAAATTTGTTAAAGAAGATTTAAATGATACAGATAAGGCAAAAGAGGTTATACATAATTATAAACTTCACCATAATAAAGAGTTATGTATGAATGATATCTCTAAGTATGCAGAAGAGCATCATAAAAAAGATGGAGAAATGCATAAACAAGAAAATCATTCAGAAGATGGGGAAATGCACAAACAAGAGCATCATTCAGAAGATGGAGAAATGCATAA
This sequence comes from Nitratifractor sp., assembly GCA_015488535.1. Classification (GTDB taxonomy): domain Bacteria; phylum Campylobacterota; class Campylobacteria; order Campylobacterales; family Sulfurovaceae; genus Nitratifractor. Next base: position 32,697 of record WFNP01000056.1, on the reverse strand, counting down.
ACAAGAGCATCATTCAGAAGATGGAGAGCATCATAACGAATATTTAAATGGAGAAAAGCATAATCATCACGGTAGAAGCCTTGAGCATGATAGTGTAGATTTAATAGCACATAATGATGATAATAGTTATGATGATGCACATTTTGTAATGTAATTGAAATTCCCCCATATACCATTTTATTGGGGGATTAATTTATTAATTTTATCTTAAATAATTGGACTTAAATGAGACTCTCGTTAAATATTTATTAGTTCCAATAATTCACTAATCTTACACTCATAAAATTATATTTAACAATGACATCATAGTAGGCGAGGTTAAAACCTCGCATTGTGCAGGATTCAAGTCGTAGCTCCGAAGTAAAGTACATTAAATTATATGTGTAATGTCAATTACTAACATTTCACTAACATTCTTCTACTATAATTCACTTACTCGATTAAGAGATAAAAACAAATCAAAGGATAAAAAATGGCAACAACAGAAGAATTGAACCAAGATCAGACAACAGATACTACTACACAGGATACAACAACTACAGATACTCAGGCAACTGATAGTGCAAATAGTAATGCTACTGATGCAGATACTCAAGCAACTACAAATGATGCTACAGCAACTGACAGTGCAAACGACAATGCTGCTGATGCAGATACTCAAGCAACTGCAAATGATGCTACAGCAACTGACAGTGCAAATGACAATGCTGACAGTGCAAATGCTACACAAGAAGATGCTGAAACTCAAATCACAGAGCTTTATGTAGCTACATTTGATAGAGCCCCAGATGCAGACGGACTCAATTATTGGGTAGAGCAACATGAAAAACATGGTATGTCTATAGATGATATTGCAAAGAGTTTCTTCGATCAGCCAGAGACTAAGCAAAAATACGGTAATGTAGATACAGATAAATTTATCGATTCTGTATATGAGAATGTACTTGACAGAACATCTGATGAAGCAGGAAAAGAGTATTGGAAAGCTCAACTTGAAGAGGGTCATATCTCTAAAGACAAATTCATTATCGCTATCTTGAATGGTGCAAAAGAGCATGAGCAAGATCATAAACACCTAATGGATAAAACAGATGTAGGTATGACATTTGCAAAAGAGGGACTCAATGATCCTGAATTGGCAAAAACTGTAATAGAGCATTTCAAATTGACTCATGATAAAGATGCTGTAAAAGAGGCTCTTCAAGAGTTTAAAGAGCAACACAAAGATGAGCATAAATTTGATGAGAAAGATATAGAAGATTTCTCTAAAATAGTAAAAGAAGACCATCAAAAACATATAGACAACGGTGAGAAGTTTGACGTTGACAATATGGGCGATATGATGGGTGACAAAAAAGATAAAGCATCTGATAATAAAGACAAAGCTAATGATAAAGCTGAAGCTAACAAAGATAAAGCATCTGACAACAAAGACAAAGCTAATGATAAAGCTGAAGCTAACAAAGATAATACAGATGCAAAAGATAGTGATACAGCTAAAACTGATGCAGATAACAATGCAAACAATGAAAAAGCTCAAGACACTACAGATGCACAAGATAATGCAAATACAGATGATGATACTGTACAAACATCTAATATAGACAATAGCAATAACACTCAGTCTGATGACAGTGATTATCAGACTGATTCATCAAATAATGATTCAAATGTAGATGATTCATATACTAGTGGTGATGATAGTACTAGCAGTAGTAATGATGATGTAGCACTAGCAGGTAACAATGACAGCGGTAATGACACTGGTCATGATGCTCACGATGGAATGATGTAATATCTGATATAGACTATACACTCTATCTGGCAGGGTTTTATCCCTGCCAATACTTTATCAAGTCTCTTTTTAAAGCTTCAATATAAATAATCAACTTTATCAATATTTTCGAAAAAATATTAACTGACCTTACGCACATAAAACAATATTAAGCAAACGCGAGTCTCGGATAAGAGACAAGTATAATATTTGTCCATCAAATTGCTATAGATATGAAGTTGAAAACTGGTGTTACACATATTACTCAAAACAACTATAATTTAATGCAATTTATTCGGAGGCAGGACTTCAGTCCTGCACAATGCGTGGTTGAAACCCCGCCTCCTATGCTATATCGTTCAATATAATTTAGGTCAGTTAAGAATTTAGCTTTTTAGAGTGATTAGAGCTTAAACGAGACTCGCGTTAAGCAATATTTTACAGAAGCTAGTATTTAAGCCTCATTATGGACTATATCTTTAAAAATTTCACTATAGATTGCTCAGAAACTATATTTGAGAGGACGGGACTTAAGTCCCGTATAAAAAATCAACTAGCTTTATAGAAAACTGCATTAAAATCTCTACAATATGCAGAGTTTAAATTGTGCTTTGAAAATCAATTCTCTTGGAGTCTTACTCTTACACTCTGCTCATGAGCTGTCAAACCTTCTATATTGGCTATCATAGCACATGCCTCTCCTATCTCATCTATTCCTTTTTGGCTCATCATAATTAGAGATGACTTTTTAATAAAATGCTCTACACTCAAAGGAGAGTAAAATCTGGCTGTTCCGCCTGTAGGCAGTGTATGATTTGGTCCGGCGATATAGTCACCTATCGGCTCAGGTGTATAGTGTCCCAAAAATACTGCTCCGGCATTTTTGATATAGGGCAGTAACTCCATAGGTGTAGATGTCATTACCTCCAAATGCTCCGGTGCTATCTCATTCATCAAATCCACAGCCTCTTGCATACTCTTTGTTACTATGATGGCTCCTCTTTCATTGATAGAACGCTTAGCTATCTCTTTTCTGCTCAGAGTCTCCATCAATCCTTCTACTTCACCTGATACTTTAACCGCCAATTCCGAATCATCGGTTATCAGTATGGAACTTGCCATCTCATCATGCTCAGCCTGTGATAACAAATCTATAGCTGTCCATTTGGGATTTGCACTGGAGTCTGCGAGTATTCCTATCTCACTAGGACCTGCTATCATATCTATATTTACCTCTCCATATACCAGCTTTTTAGCAGTAGCCACAAATATATTACCAGGACCGGTAATCACATCTACCTTTGGTATAGTCTCAGTGCCATATGCCATAGCTCCGATAGCTGATGCTCCGCCTACTCTGTAAGCCTTCTCTATTCCGCACAGATGCAAAGCAGCAAGCAGCAGAGCATTAATCTCATAGTCAGGTGTAGGTGTGCAAACAACAATCTCTTCTACTCCGGCTACAATAGCAGGAATTGCATTCATAAGCAAAGAGCTTGGATATGCCGCTTTTCCTCCCGGTATATATAATCCTGCTCTTTGCACCGGAGTTACTTTTTGCCCTGTAACTATGCCGTTTTTTTCATAATCAAACCAGCTTTGGGGCATCAGTTTCTCATGATAACTTTTGATTCTGTCATACGCCATATGCAGAGCATCTTTGACCTTATCATCCAGTGCTTCGTATGCTATAAGCATCTCGTTTTTGTCTATCACCAAATCATCACTGCTTTTTGGCTCCCATCTGTCAAATCTGCTTACCTGCTCTATTACTGCAGTGTCACCTTTTTGTCTAATCTCAGACAAAAGAGCCGATACCGTAGCAGTAACTCCCTCTATATCCATCTTTCCTCTGCCCAATATCTCTTTGAAATTTTTATCAAAATTTTTATCCCAACTGTATAGTATTCTCATATTTTTCACCTGTTTTCAAATTTTCTGCGATATCTTGGAAGCATACTCTCATTGCCCAGCAAACCGCCCTGATGTATATATAGTATATCTTCTCCCAATCTGTCTGAATACTCCTGCATTACCAGCCACCCTTTTGGGTCATAAAGCATATCAAACTCTATATCGCACTTATTACGCAATTTTAACCAAATTTCGTAAAACTCACGGTAGAGTTTGCCAAAGTGATACTTTTTTGGCAGATTCAGTATCTCAGGATGATATTTTTCATCATCTTCAAGCATAGCAAACTGCTTCTTCATATATATTTCATCACCCACACAGGGAGTCGTATATACTTTTATAGAAGCTTTTTTCTCTGCAAAATATCTACTCAAAAAGAGTGCAGTAGTTCCCGTGCCTGAAGGTAGAAATATATTTAAGTTATCTATATTGTTTTCCTGTCTCCACTGCTCTATCTCATCAGCTAGAATATAAATCCCCTCTTTTGCAAAACTCTCTCTGCCACCCTCTTCTACAAATATCATACTCTCTGCCAGACTATCTTTATCCGGTATTTCACCTGTAACAAATTCAGCTCCATTGTCCAAGGCTCCTTTGTAGTTGCCTGTGGGATTATCTGCCAGATATTGCGGTATATGGTCAGTATAGTATATAAACCTCCATCCCCTAATCTTTGCCAGTACAGACAAAGAGTACATGGCATTGGATTGATTTGAGCCGTATGAGACAATAGTATCTATACCCTCCAAATCCTGATTGAGCAGAGAATAAAACTTTCTGCCTTTGTTTCCGGAAAACTCTCTGCTCATCAAATCATCTCTTTTGATGAAGTATCTTTTACCTTCAAAAGTGATTGTATCGACTCTAGTCGGAATCTGTAAAATATCTCTATCCAATCTCTGCCTTCTCCATCCCAAAATCTATCCAGCACCTATTTATATATCTCTTTATCTCTTCGATATCAAATAGATTCTCATCTGTAAACAGATCAACACTACCACATCTTTTCAGATATGAATTGTAAGCTATGAGAGCTACTCTTTTGGATTTGGGTTTGTCTCTTTTCAGATGCTCTAGTGCAATAGCCGCATTTATCAATCCTTTGAAATAATCTGTAGCAAAGTCATTACTCTTTCTCAATTTATGCCACAGCTCTTCTGCCACTTCGTGTGCTTCAAAATACTCTTGAGTCTTCAAAAGATTGTAATATATTTTCAGGCACTCTGCTTTTTTTTCATCCGATACACTTCTCACAGGCTCTCCATACTACCTACTACCCTGCCTACTATACTGACCTCATCACTGTTTAATATCTCCGGTGTATATAGCCTGTTGTCTGATATTAGTTCCACTTTACCATCTACTCTCTCTCTGACTCTTTTTATAAAAAGTCCGTTTGTTGTAGATACTATAAATATACCGTCTCTTGAGCTATCACGAGAATCTCTGTCCACAAATACGATAGAGCCGTCTTCCAAAGTAGGCTCCATAGACTCGCCTGTCACTCTGATGGCATCTATATGTTTTGGTATTGGCATACCTATAATCTCTTCGAGCATATTTTTACTCAATTCAATATATTCATAATCTTCGTCAAATACATCAGCTCCTCCACCTGCACTGGCTCTTAGATTGGCAAAATATCTGATTCTGAAAAATTTGCCAGTCTCTTCTATCAGCATCTCTGCAGGTTGGTCAAAAAATAGCCAATTTATACTGATTTTATTTTTGGCACAAAATGCCATTATATCTTTGTATGGGATAGAGCCTCTTTTTTTCATCGTAGTAAATGTCGCAGGAGATATACCAAGTTCTATGGCTACATCTTTATCATATACCTGTTTGCCAATTTTTTTAGATGATATAATATCTTTTAATCTCTCCAATATCTCATTAAATTCAAGCATTTAGATACCTTTTGTTTTTTATAATTGGAAATATAGCATATACAATATAAGATATGGTGCATTTTGAAATATAATAAAGATTTAAGATATATCACTTGAGATAAGAAAGCTGATAAATCATCATCCAAAAATTTATCAGCTCTTTTTAAAGCAAAGGTTTTGATACTACTTCATTTTTTTAATAGTACTAGAAAATCCAAGTAGCATAATTCCGTCAAAAAACAGACTAATTCCTACAAATATACCTACCAGCCAAAATGTCTTAGCCGGTTCATCTATAGCTTCAAAAAATATAATTCCAAGTATCAATGACAAAATACCGTTTACCAGTGCCAAAATCCAGCCAGATTCCGGTCTGATTTTAAATGCCAAAGATATATTGAAAAATGAATCTATAAAGAAATAGGCTGTAAAGAGTATCCCAAGTGCTATTACACCAGGCAGAGGATTTACTATCATAAGCCCACCTGTAATGGTAAATAGTATTGCTTTAAACCATGCCAGATAATCTTTACGGTTAAATTGCCACGCCTGCATACCTACAAAAAATGCCGCAAATAGCAAAAGCCAACCAAAAAACATAGCAGTAGTCAAAGACATAATCTCAGGGAAAAATATACCCACAAGTCCTAGTATCATAAATATGACACCATATATCTTACTGTATTTGCCAAACTTCTCTACCAACTCTTCATTGTCGGTAAGTATTCTCAAATCAATCATTACACTCTCCTTTTTATTTTTAATCAAGAGTGATGATACCCAGATTTTATTAATTCATAAGTAACCTGTGTTACTTTTATCGGCACAATTTATGAATATCACTGCCAAGCAGTTTAAGTAATCTATCTGTATGTATCTGCCTTGCTTCAGCATTGAGATGATAATCGGTATTGAAAAACATATCTCTTGGATACATAAAATCATACGGATTGCCTATAAATTTTAAACCAATCTCTTTTGCTCTTTTGGGTAGTGTTTTATAAAAATTTATCTCTTTTTTGTCTGTATGATAAATCTTTTGATCCATAAACACAGGAGGAGTATATATTGTGCAAATCCCGTGAGTTTTAGCCCATTTGTCAAACTCTTTGAGATACTTCCATGCTAAAGCTTTTTTTGGTTCATCTTTGCCATAAAGAGTAGGTTTGATATGTTTGATGATATCTTTTTCAAATCCGCCCATATATCTTTTTAAGCTATGTGTCTGGTCTCCGTGAGCATCTATATGGTGAGCTCCGTATAACCCTTTTGTAATAGGTTTTGTGCCAGTTTTCATATATCCTTCCAATACTCTTGAAAACGGAGTCTTCCATATCATTTCAAACTGCTCTTTTAGACTCAAAGTCCAGAAAAATGAAGGCTCAAAAGAATATGTATATCCTATCATCTGTTCATTTGGCTCACCATCATACAGATACATCGAATACTCAAGAGGCAGTAATACTATATCACCTCTTCTTAGCACTTTTTTAGCTTCATATAATACCAAAGGTAAAAACAGCCCAGCATTTACACCGAAATTGATAGTAGGAATATGATACCTCTTTTCAAGCTTTTTGGAATCTATCCCAAACAATGCATTAGAGCCTGCTACAATTACAAGTCTGCTACCATTGATATCTGAGAGGAGTTTACTCTTTTTGGTATAGACATCATATACCCATCGTGAAGTTATGGTAGGATTTTTAATTTGTCCCAGTATCAACATTACCCAAAGAAGACTCATCAATACAAATCCTATAAGCAAACCTTTAAAGTATCTCACTCTATAACCTTAAAACATAAAATATATAAAACTTCTACTAGCTTCAGAACTCATCATCTTAAAAGCTATCCAGAGAGCTATACCGCTAAATACTCCAAGCCACAGAGATTGGGAAGGAAGTTTATCTCTAAAATCTTCTGAGTATTTGGCTATCTTTTTCATATTTGGCAAAAACCAAACACCCAAAATAGCAGGAATTATCCACAGCCATACAGAACTGCTCCAGTGATAGAGTAGTTTCCAAAACTCCCAGTGGGTATCTATATGAAAGCTGGATATATCAAATAGCTTTATATAGTATTGTTTTGCTGTTTTTAAAGAGTCACTTCTAAACAGCACCCAAAGCAGAGTAACAGTAGTAAATGTAACAAATATCTTGACAGGCTTTAATATCTTGCTTTGAAGCACTCTAAATCTATACAGCAGATGATTAAATGCTATCATCACCCCATGCAAAAATCCCCAAAGCACAAATGTCCATCCACTCCCGTGCCAGGCTCCAGCCAGAGTCATCACTGCTATTACATTAAAAAGTGTCCTGCCTCTGCCTTTGCGAGAGCCTCCAAGCGGGATATAAAGATAATCTCTTAAAAAAGTAGATAGTGTAATATGCCATCTTCTCCAAAAGTCTCTGAAACTATCAGCTTTGTATGGAGAGAGAAAATTAAGAGGAAGTCTAATACCAAATATCAACCCAAGTCCAATAGCCATCTCCGAATATGCACAAAAATCAAAATATATCTGCATAGAGTATGACAGTAATCCTCCCCACGCATCTATCATAGAGATACTCTTACCAGCTGCTACAGAATTGAAAGCTTTGTCTGCAAATGTAGCAAATGTATCTGCAAGCCATACCTTTTTGAGCAATCCTATGATAAAAAACAGCACTCCGCTGTCTATATACTCACAGCATCTTTTTTTGCCAAGCTCTTTTACTTGTGGAGCAATCTGTAGATAATGCACAATCGGACCGGCAATTAATTGCGGGAAAAAGAGAATAAAAAAAAGATACTTCAAAGGCTTTGCCGGAGTCAAACGCTCTTTGTAAATATCTACTACATAGGCGATTAATTGAAAGGTATAAAATGATATCCCAAGAGGCAGAGTAGAAGGGATTATATCTTTTGGCAAAAATGTAAAAGTATGGGCATATTTAAACCATGCCAGTATGGATATATCAAATATGATACTGCCCCAGAGCCAAAGCCTGGCTCTTTTTTTGGCAGATATTTTTAAAGAGGCAATATAGTTGAATATCAGCATCACAGCCAATACAGCAAGATGCCAACTCTTAAAATCTGTATAATAATAGATAGAGGAGGCTACGAGCCATCCGGCGATATATCGACTCTTTCCAAAGTAATGTAATAAAAGAGCTACTCCAAATACTACAGGCAGGAAATGAAAGATAAACTCAAAACTACTAAAAAGCATCTACGAATATTATCTCCCAAGCATTATAGATGATATTCCCCACTCTACAGTGGGAGCCTGAATCAGAAGCATTTTGATAAATGCTGTCATAGATACTGTATCAAGATTGCTTTCAGCTTCGTAATCATCAGATACCAATACAAGAGATACCCTGCCCTTTTTTTTGTTCCAACTGATATTCATAGCTCTAAGAAGAGATACTTTAGTATTTTTCAAAGTACTTTTGGAACTAATAGTATCTGAATTATTATTTTCTTTTGGAGACGGAACACCCTTTGTTATCCTTTTATATATATCATCTTTGTCCACTCCTATACTTTTGGGGTCGGCAAAATCTTCCAACTGACTTATAATAGATAAAAAAAGTCTCCTGGTAATCCAAAAATCTACTCTGGCATCTGGAGTATCAATATTCACAGCCAATCTCAATCTGTCTTCTACAGCATCATACCATGCTGTAAATTTTTCAGCTTCAACCAGCGTTTTCAAGGGCAATTATCTTTTCAAAGTTTTTCAATGAAAACTGTTGAAGTGTTATAAGCTCTATCCAACCTTTTTTGACCAAATCTACCAATATATCATCAGAAAGGGCAACTAGTTTCTCATGCTCTACAGTTTTAAATCCACCTATCTTTTTGGCATTTTCACCCTCTCCTATACTCAATGCTCTATCTTCCAAAATACCCAATCTATCCAATTCAGCCACTAAATTACGGGTAATAATATACTCATCTTCCAAGCCTTTTAGAAAATTGCCTATGTTATTGAGCGTTGGAGTAGGTTTACCCTCATCATCAAAAAGTCTCTCTCCCTCAGGAGAACTAAAACACCCACTCTCTATATCACACCCCAAAGCCATCTGCTCTTCATCTGTTTTTACCATAATAAAAGGATATTTTCTCAAAAATGCAGGAGTATAGCCACCTCTGAATCTGCCCTCATCATCAATCGCAAGATTTTTACCTTCTTGCTCTATACCTACAACAATAGCCAGATATGGAGTCTGCCCACCTATATAAACTATAGGATAATCACAACACAATTTTCTAATTTCACTGAATGTAATAGGTATGATATTCATATTTTTAGCAAACATCAAATCTTTTTCAGGAGTAAATCTAAAATCTCTATGCTCATTTGAATTTAAAATTATTACGCTTTTATACATTATTTTTATCCTCTTTGTTTTTTGTAATTATAGCAGAAGAGATTATATCACTTATACTATACAAATTTATAAAAGTTTATAACTGACCTTAGAGACATAAAAACAAGATTAATTAATATTATATTCAGAAGCTATATTTTAGAAGACAGAACTTTATAGAAATGATAATATAAAAAAGAGGGAAAATCCCTCTTTGGGAATGAATCGAAAGGAGAAGAATAGGAGGTTTTATTCTACTGTTACTTTTACAGGATCACTCTCCCATAGTCCGTGCTTTGTGCAGTATGACATAGCAGTAAGTTTGAGATTTCCTGTTGGAACGATATGGAAATCTACCTCTACATGACCTTTTTCATTACCTAAAGTTCCAGGAGTGAATGTAGCTTGACCTAACAATACTTCACCATTCCATAGCTGAACATAAGCAATATAGTGGTCAAAATCATCTGGGTGGCTATACTCATTACCTACTTTTACTTTTACAGTAAAAGGCTCACCCTTTTTTGCACTCTCTTGGCAATGAACAAACGGAGAGTGTCTGTCGATATAATCTTTTTTTGCTTCTCTCTCTACTGTATCGATATCTACATAGCGATTTACTTTTGGCATTTTATATCCTTTTAAATTGATTTATATTGAGTATTATAGCACAAAAAGAGTTAAATAGGATAAATATAGTCTGATTTAACTCTTTTTTTATTTATTGTGTGAAAAAGTATCACTTCACCCAAAATCTCCACTTATGATTTACTCTTTTGCCATCTGCTACCCCTGTAAAGTGTGCTTCATAAGCACCTCTATATAGAGGAGACAAAGGAGCAAATACAAAAACATTTTTATTCAATTTATGATATCTGTCATTTTGTTTACTCAATACTCTGCCTTTTATATATTTGCCACTTAAATTTTTGAGTGTAAAACTCTCTAATCTTACACTTCTGTAATATGAAGGATTAAATAAAATTGAGACAGGATATCCGGCATTTACCATATGAGCCAATGGATCTGGTCTTTCTCTACGATATTTTGAAGGGACATTTTTTTGACCATTGTATGGATATTTTACAATCGGTTTTGATTTTTTCTCTATAGCTCTTAATAGAGCATAAAATTTGGATTTGGATATCCTCTTTTTTCTGTTTGAGCATATATCATATACATATCTGCCACCACTGATACTCTTACTATATGAACAGAGTTTATCAAGAGAAGAAAGACTCATATCATATACAAATACACTCTGTCTTCTTCCGGCTCTGGCAGGTCCTATAGAGTCTATACGAAAATCTAAAAATCCATGCCTGTGATAGATAGTAGCCATAAGTGTATCTATCGAAGATGAGTAACTCTTCTCACCAAATGATATATTTTCCACCACAGCTCTGGTATGATATCCTGCTCTTACTATCCTCTCAGATGGATTGACTCCGCTAAACTCTGAACGACCTTGTTTTTCAGTATGTCCCCTCTCACCATTTACACCCAAATATCTGGCATGTCTGTAAGCAGCTTTTTTCAAACGGGAATCATATCTCAGTGTAGCCAATCCAGAATGACTTCTAATAGTATTTATTTTATCTATTGCATTTTTAAAATTATCAGCTTGAAGAGTGGATAAGAGTATCAATATATAAAAAACATATTTCACTGTAAATGCCTTTACCAAAATTTAGTATTATTATAACCGAAGATAATATCATATATGCTATAGGGTAAGTATCAAGAGCAAAAAACATAATCTCACTTTTGCCATAAAAAGAATGAAATTCAATTCAGACTCATTTTCTCTGCATTTATCGTATAATTACGCAAAAGAATACTCAATAACTATTAAAAAGGATAAATTTATGAAACCTGAAAAATATTACAATCCAAACGGAGAAGATATATTAGATGAAAAGATATTTGGAGGCTCCCCCACAGGCTTTGTTGATTTTAATCGCTCAAGATATAGATGGGATAGTAATATTTATGATTTGATGAATGCCAATACCTGGTTTCCATCTGAAGTAAATACAGCCAATGAGAAAAAAAACTTTGAGATGCTCACAGATAATGAGCAGGCTATATATAAGCTGACATTTGCTCAGCTTAGCTTCAATGATTCAGCCCAAGAAGAGTATCTGAGTGATTTTAGAAGACTTGCCAACAATAGACTGGTAAAAGCGGTATTGACCCTGCAGATGATGCAGGAGGTAAACCACTCCAAAAGTTATGCCGTTTTGCTAGATGCGGCCGGAAACAGCAGTGAAGTATTTGACCTATACAAATATGATGCGGCACTCAACAGAAAAAATCAACGAATAGCCAATCAGTTTGCCAGATATATAGAGGGAGGCTCGGCTGAGCAGATGCTCTTGAGTTCAATGGCAAGTGTCAATCTGGAAGGGATTTACTTTTTGCTTGGATTTGCATATATCTATGTGCTTGGTGACAAAGTGCCGGGTGCCAGAGATATGATTAAATTTATCGCCAGAGATGAGCTAAATACTCACTTGCCACTATTTGCCAATATTTTCAAAACTCTGAGAAAAGAGAATGATATCTCAGCCAAGACAATAGATAAAATTTATGAAATGATAAATGAAGCTGTAGATATAGAGCTGGAGTATGGTAAATACCTACTTGAAAACTATCCTATTATGGGACTTACTGAAGAGTTGATAGAAAATACCGTATTCAACTATGCAAATGATAGACTGTCAAAAATAGGACTAGAGCCTGTATTTAAAAGCTCATCAGAAACCTATTTACAGAAGTTGGTGCAAAAGCACCTCAATATGAATGATGTAAGAAGCAACTTCTTTGAGAGCAATGTCAGTAATTATGCCAAATCCAGTATAGATTTGGATGATTTTTAATCAGTTACTAGATATTGTCATTTTAATATATGCACTACTCTCTGCTATCTCTTTATGTAGTCTTAGCAGAGACTCTTTATTATGAATAGAATTAACTTTATCTATCTCCATACTTATATATTCAATCACTTTTTTTACATCACTGTTTTGTACCATTTTCATAAGTTGATTATTTACATTTTTCATATTAGTCATATATTTATCTATGTTTTTACCATTTGAATAATTTTTAAATGCATTATTTGCCAATATCTTTTCTTGTTCAAGTGCATTATTTAGCTGTTGTTGTGGCACTTCTGCCAACAAATTACTTACACCAAATATTGCCAAAACAGATATAATCATTATACTTTTTTTACTCATCAAATATCCCTCTATTAAATTTTGGTCGCATTTTAGATAAACTTTGTTATCAAAGTGTTATAAATTAATATAAATGTATATATAAGGCTAGAATATGAAAAACAGTAAATTGACAGACAAATTTTTGCTAAGTATGATAATATTGGCTTCAAATCTAAATGCTCAATGTCCCTCTCCATCATCAATCTCAAAATATGCACATAAAATAAAATCATACAGGAGTTATCCCGATTTATATGGAAATCAAAACAGATTGAACAATCTATGTCTATACCAAATCTCTTTCACTGAAAACAGACTGACATGGAAGATGCTGCTTGTAATAAACTCCAAACACCCAAAGGGAGCATTTTGGTATCTTCCGCATGATAATGAAAACAGTGCTTTTGATTCAGCAATTTATGCCATCAAAAAATACGGCGGAGGTTTTTTGGCTGTGCAAAGCGGAGGAAAAAGATTTTTTGGATATCAAGACCCAAACAGAAACTTTGGCAAAGATAAAAAAACATCTGCAATGTGCAAAGGACAGAAGTATCCCTCACCGATATATACAGATACAGTATTTGAAATCATAGACAAATTTCGCTCATGGGGTATGCCGTATCTTGCACTCCACAATAATGCCAATGGATATAGCGGTAATGGAGGAAGAGGCACCATATCTATACTGAAATCTTCTCCTCACGCCAAAGCTTTTGCTGCATATAAACATATCAGCAGAACTCAAGGAGGTTTAAGTGATGAAGATAGTATGGTATATATAGCCGGAAAATCTTCAAATCCACCCATGAGTAAAATCTCCCAACTCCACTCACTCGGACTCAATGTCAAATATGAGTGGGTTGATAAAAAGCACTATGACTGCTCAATGTCAAATTATGTCGTTTTGAAAAAGAGGACAGATAACTATTACAATATAGAGACTCAAATGGGCGATAGCAATATACAAAAACTAATGATAGATAGATTAATGAAAATATTATATTAATATTAAGTATAAATACTCTATTATATTTAATAAAGGAGGAAGAGAATATGAAAAGATTATTACTATCACTAATAGTCGGAGTTGCTATCAGCCCTTTTGTAGCAAATGCTGATTATGTAGAAGTCAAAACTGCAGGTGGCACCTATGGATACACTACATCAGTATATTATCCTTATGTATGCTATGAAAGAAGAGTGCGTGTATTTAGAAACGGTTATCAATATTTGAGATACGAAGGGTGTATTCGCTCTCAACGCTCATGTAAAAGTATAGGTATGGTTCACTTCGGAAGATACCCAAACAACAGAGCATCAGCCAGAGCGTTACAAAGATGTATAAATTCTACACCCAGATTTGTAGATTAGAATACGGGGTTTTACCCCATCTTATCAAAACTTGAAACACTCCTATCTTTTTGTTACAATTTGTACACTTTTGCCACAAAGGGATATCATTTGAAAAAGAGAAGAAAATTAGCAACAAAAAAAGAAATAGAAGCAATAAAAAAGCTCTTTTTGGAGCATTACCCCGACAGTGTAACAGAGCTAAATTACAAATCACTCTATGAACTGCTAGTAGCAGTAATGCTCTCAGCCCAATGCACAGATAAAAGAGTTAATATCATCACACCGGCTCTGTTTGAGAAATACCCTACAGTAGAGGCTTTATCTAAAGCTAATGTTGATGATGTCAAAGAGCTTATAAAAAGTTGCTCATTTTTCAATAACAAAGCCAAAAATATGGTAGCTATGGCAAAGATGGTGATGGAGGAGTTTGGCGGTGAAATTCCACTTGATAGAGACAAACTTGTCAAACTCCCCGGTGTAGGGCAAAAGACTGCAAATGTAGTAATGATAGAGTATGCCCAGGCTGAATATATGGCAGTAGATACGCATGTATTCAGAGTAGCTCACAGATTAGGACTTAGTAATGCTACTACCCCAAAAGCCACCGAAGAGGATTTAGTGCGAAAATTTAAAACTGATTTGCCAAAATTACATCAAGCTATGGTGCTGTTTGGCAGATATATCTGCAAAGCCATCAAGCCAGAGTGCGACAAGTGCTTTTTGACTGAGTATTGTCGCACTACAGACAACTTCAAACCGAGATAAAAAATAAATGTTTACTATTAGGATATGATTAATTAGAATTAAATCTATTTATAATTTTTTCAACTACCTTATAAGTATGCTCAACCGAATCAATATTTACTCTCTCTCGGATTGAGTGAGGATTTTGGATAGTTGGTCCAATAGATACGGCTCTTATATAGGGGAGTTTTTCAGTCAATATCCCACACTCCAATCCTGCATGAATTGCCTCTTTTTTACAAT
Source organism: Nitratifractor sp. (assembly GCA_015488535.1). Taxonomy (GTDB): domain Bacteria; phylum Campylobacterota; class Campylobacteria; order Campylobacterales; family Sulfurovaceae; genus Nitratifractor. Next base: position 17,183 of record WFNP01000056.1, on the reverse strand, counting down.
CTCCAAACTGCTCCCTCACAGCTTGACACACCTCTTGGGTAAAATCACTCTCGATTGGTTTCCAAGCAGGATATTCATCTTCTCTTTTTGTCTCAAAGCCTATCTTTTGCATCTGCTCAATTGTCTCAGTGGCAAGTTTTTCTAATGCTTCATTATCCATAGCTCTTGCACTTAGCGTTACAGTGATTTGATTATCATTTGTAGAGATAATAGCTAAATTGATACTGGTATAAGGGATATTAAGCTTATTATCAAACTCTCTTACTCCATGTTTGAAACTATTTAAATAATCTATGATTTTCAATCCATCTTTTAAAGCTTTTTTATCCGCTTTTATCTCTTTTATTTGCAATGTGTCACTGCTAATTGGAGGCTTTGAAGCATAAACAGTAGCTTTTGCATTTGCTGGTATTGAGTTGCGTCTCTCTCCGCCGTCAAAAGATACCAATTCATCTATACCCCACTCTTTTAAATATTTAGCTAACACTTTGATAGCAGAGGGGATACCTTTGTCTATATCTACACCGGAGTGACCACCGGGCAACCCTGAAACACTCACTTCATAACATTTACCGTTAAAATCAATCTCTTCAAGAGTAATATTACCTATAATATCAACTCCACCGGCACAACCAATGCAGACAATTCCCTCACTCTCATAATCCAAATTTAATAATCTTTTTGATTTTGGTTTTAGCTCCAGTGCTTTGGCTCCGATTAGCCCTATCTCTTCATCAGCAGTAAATAGATATTCAGCCTCTACTCCTTCATCTATAAGATTTAGCATCATAGCTATAGCCATACCGTTATCGGCTCCCAATGAGGACTCTTTGGCATAGATCCAGCCATCTTTAACAAAAGGCTCAATATCTGGAGCCTTGCCTACGCATACCATATCATAGTGAGCTTGTAGGCAAACTTTTGGCTCTTTAATTGAGATTAGAATATTATCAGCCCTATCCACCTCTACACAATATCCTCTATCTTTGGCAAACTCTACTAAAAAGTGTTTCAACTGCTCATAGTTACTGCTACAATGTGGTATTTGAGTAATCTCTTTAAAAAATTTCATAACTTTTTGAGTGTCAGTGTGCATATTTTCTCCTACGAAATATATTAGAAAAATATAACATTATATCTTTTTGCCACAAAGCAAAAACACCGGATAATCCCCATACGGCTTTTTTACTACACTTGCATCTTGCACTGTTATATCCTCAAACCCCGCCTCCTTGGCACACTTTGAAATAAAATCTCTCTCAAATCCATAGTGGCATACTCCTGTATCTTCACTGTGAAAAGAGCCGTCTTCACAATCCAAATCCGCCAATGCTATAAATCCGCCACTTTTGAGCATATCATAAAATGTTTCAAAGAGTCTGTTGATATCTTTTACATGATGCATAGTCATAGATGAGATGATACCATCAAATGTTATATCCAGTTTTTCTATACTCAAATCTATCGGCAGTATCTCCACTTGGCAATCTATTTCATCTAAATTATTTCTCAAAACTTCATTCATAGATTTGGAGCGGTCAATTGCCGTGATTTTGTTTACATATGGAGCAATTTCTCTTAGAAGCAACCCTGTGCCAGAGCCAAAATCAGCTAAATGCATATCTTTTTTTAGCTTTATAGAGTCTTTGATTTTATCAGCTATATTTTTGACATTATTAACTCTTCTTTTTTCCAAATCATAGGTAGATGCTTTTTTGGCAAAGTAGTCTCTATTTGAGCTCATCCCAACTCCTTCCGATACTCACACTACATTTTAAAGGCACATTCAATGTATAGATATTTTCCATAATATATCTAAATCTATCAGCCAACTTTTGGGCTTTGTTTTGGGCAATTTCAAAGATTAACTCATCGTGAATCTGCAAAAGCATAAAAGCATCGAGTGACTCTTCTAAGATTAGAGTATCTAGTTCAAGCATAGATAGTTTGATTAAGTCTGCTGCACTTCCTTGAAATACAGTATTTACACTCTCTCTTAAAATTGAAGCCTTTTGCACCGGTGGGGCATCATCATAATTAAATACTCTTCTTCTACCAAGTAGTGTAGTAACAAAACCGTCTCTTTTTACTTGCTCTTGTATCTGCTCCAGATAACTTTTGACAGTTGGAAATGCCTGAAAGTATGACTCTATTATCTCTTTGGCCTCTTTGGTGCTGATTTTAAGCTCATCAGAGAGTTTTCTAGAGCCCATTCCGTAGAGCAGTCCAAAGTTTATCGATTTGGCAAAGTTTCTTTTTGCTTTGGCTTCTTGCTCTCCAAAGAGCTTGGTAGCGGTGGCAAGGTGGATATCCTCATCTTTTTCAAATGCCTCTTTCAAAGCTTCATCTTGACTAAAATGAGCCAGTAATCTCAACTCTATCTGAGAGTAATCAATAGATACCAGTGTGTATCCCTCTTTGGCTACAAAAGCACTCCTGACACTTCTGCCCAGAGGCGAACGCACTGGAATATTTTGCAAATTGGGGTCTTTTGATGAGAGTCTGCCCGTAGCTGTACCTGTCTGCAAGAAGTGCGTATGCACTCTGCTCTCTCTGTCTGCTTTTGCTAATTTCAGCAGAGGATTTACATAAGTGCTGAGCATCTTTTGATACTCACGATACTCTAAAATCTTCTCTATGACCGGATGTTTATTTTTTAGAGTGTTTAGCACTTTTTCATCTGTTTTATAGTTGCCTGTTTTTGTCTTTTTGGCTCCATCAAGTCCCAGCTTCTCAAACAGCACGACTCCAAGCTGTTGGGTAGATTTGATATTAAATTCTGTTTCTGTCAAATTGTAAATTTCATCAGTCAATTCAGCTATTTTGGCACTCATCTGGCTTTTTAGTTCATTGAGTCTGCTTTGAGATACCATTATTCCCCTGCTCTCCATTGATATCAGGAGATTGATAAACGGATACTCCACCTCTTGAGCCTCTTTTAAGAGATTCTCAAGTGAACTGAGTTTAAAAATTTTGTATAGTTTGTAATAGAGCCTGAGTGTCATCCAAGCATCTTCGGCGGCATAAAATGTGGCATCTTCTAAAGAGACAGATGAGAAATCCTCTCCCTTTTTGACAGTCTCTTTAAACGGTTTCATATCATAGTTGAAATATTTTTTTGCCAGATAATCAAGCCCCACTCTGCTACCAGGCTCCAGTAACCATGCCAAAATCATAGTATCAGCATAAGGGTTTATTCTGTCAAATCCAAGATTGTGATATAGAAGAGATAGATCAAATTTGAGATTTTGTCCTACTATATTTTTAGTTACAAGCATAGATATAAGCTCTTTTGCTTCATATACTGTAATCTGTCTGCCTACTCCCAGGTAACTGTGAGCTACAGGCAGATAGTATGCTTTATCTGATTCAAAAGCAAAAGAAAAGCCCACTATTGTATCATTTGCCGTATCCAATCCCGTAGTCTCCGTATCAAATGCTACAACTTTATCATCATCAATAGATGAGATTATCTCTTTGGCTTTTTCAAAATCATCTAAAAGAACTGCTTCAAATCTTTTGCTCTGTTTTACAAGCAGAGTATCTTCATTTTCGGTAGGTTTTAGAGCAATATTTTTTTCACCACACCACTTTAGAGCCTGTTTCATTCCATATTTATTAAAATCTTCAGCTAATATAGACAGATAATTTTTATCTTCAAAAGCATAAGTATCAAGCTCACATCTATCAAATACATCATCTCTAAGTCTAACCAACTCTCTGGATAAAAAAGCCTCTTCTTTATGCTCAAGCAGCAGTTTTCGTATTCTAGGGGTTCCTGCTTTGTCAATATTGTCATAGAGGTTTTCAAGAGTATGAAACTCATTTATTAGCTTTGATGCCGTTTTGGGTCCGATACCAGGCACTCCTGGGACATTATCGGCTTTGTCTCCTATGAGTGCCTGAAAATCTACGAAATATTTAGGCAAGACTCCAAACTTTTTGATACACCCTTCTTCATCTATGATATTTTTTTTGACCCAGTCATATATATAGACTATATTGTCATCTATTAGTTGATAAAGGTCTTTGTCTGAGCTTACTATTTTGACTTCAATTCCCTGCTCTTTGCCGCATCTGGCTACTGTTGCAATGATATCATCAGCTTCAAAGCCATCTTTTATAAGATTTGCAAATCCCATCTTCTCTACCCACTCAATCGCCACAGGCAACTGCTTGAGCAGATCCTCAGGAGGAGAGGGTCGATTGGCTTTGTACTGCTCATAGATTTTATCTCTGAATGTAGCTCCTTTGCTATCAAGTGCAAATACTATGTAATCAGTTGCATGCTCTTTTTGCAACTGATGAATAAAGTTTATAAATCCTGTAAGTAACCCTGTGGGAAATCCATCATCACTTTTGAGTGGTGGCAGAGCGAAATATGAGCGGAAAAAGAATGCAAATGTATCTACTATTGTGATTGTCTTCATAATGACTCCGAAAGTTTTGTTGGAGTAAGTATATCAAATATATAAACACTGACGGCATTTAGCTATTACTGATATTACGCACATAAAACGATATTAAGCAATATTCTACAGGAGTATGTGGGGCTAAAGCGCCACCCCACCAACAAAAACTAAATTGCACTTAAACAAGATTATTTCAATTAAGGGGATTGACTTTTTTATCCAATTAATTTCAAATATCCAACATTAAAAATAATTTGAATAGCAAAAATAATACTACCAATCAGTAGAGCTACTTTTCCATTCTCTTTGATAGATTTAAATGTAATTTTAAGACCCACTCCAGCCATTGCAACAATCAAAGCATAATGACTGAGATGTTTTATAAACATCGTAACAGAATCAGGAAGTATATTAAAAGAGGCAATAAGACTAAAGAAAATAAAACCTATGATAAACAGAGGTATATTTTTTAGGATATGGACATTTTTAATCTCTTCATCACTCTTTGCATAATTAAAAAGTAAAATTAATAAAACTGGTGTGAGCATCAAAACCCTACCCATCTTGACAACTGTGGCACTCTCTCCGGCTTTGTCTCCTATTGTAAATCCGGCAGCTACTGCTTGACCAACAGCTTGAAGAGTATCTCCAGCCAATATTCCACCATTTACTTCATTCATCCCAAGTAGTATCACAAGAGCCGGAATTAAAAACATTCCAATAGCTCCAAGCAGATTTACTACTGCTACACTAATACCTACAAACTCCTCTTTTGGCTTGATTACACCTTTTACTGCCCCTATGGCACTGGCTCCACATACAGCATTACCCACTCCAAGAAGCATAGCAAACTTTTTATCTATACCAAACAATCTACCAAGTAAAATACCGGAAAATATTGTCAATATCATTGATAATATAATCAGTGTAATTGTTTTTCCTCCAAGCTCCATCAAAATTGAAAAATTTAAATTTATACCCATTGTAGCAATGGCAAAAGCTAAAATTTTCTTTTCACTAAATGTAATACCAGGAGCAAAACTATTGTGCAGATTGACTGTATTTGCCAAAATAACACCAAGCACAATGGCAAGTGCCACAGCACCAAGAGAGATAAATTTAGAGAGTATCAACGCCACAAGAGACACTCCCACCGTCAACGCTATACCTTTAATCATAAGTAACTTCCTTCAATAATATAATAAAATGCCTAATAACCAATAACCAATTATATCTCCATCTCAATTAATCATAAATGAATTTTATAATTAATCATTAAAACTCATATTATGATTTTAGTTTCTCTATATTGACATTAATCAACCATATAAAAGTATATTATTGCCATAATCACACTATGCTTCCATAAGCATATAGCATAAAAGGAGTCTATTGTGGTAGAAAATTTTATCGGATGGCCAGAGATTGCACCGGATCAGTTTTTACCGATATTTATTATATCGACACTGGTTTTGGTATTTGGTGCTGCTTATGCAGCGATTATTACTCTGGCAAAGATGGGATTTTTTTCCAAAAAATGGATGCCAATAGGCTATCTAATGTGGATTCTACAAGTGCTTAGCCTTTATAAACTGGGGATATTGATACATAGTAACCATTATACTAACAAAGTATTGATAGTTGCTATGATTGCATATCTCTTTATACCGCATCTCTATTTTTATCTGGTTTCAGAATCAGACAAGCGGTATGAAGGCAAACACGAAGACTCTAACAAACAATAAAAGAAGGAGGAAATATGGCTGAGAAAAAAGCTTCAGTCTGGACGAGTATAAGTTTTTGGCGTCGTTCGGCTGCCTGGGTTACAGGTTTTGCAACAATCTTATTAATTTGGCTCACATTCGATACTATTTCTCAAATCAGAATGGGGACAGATGAGGAGTTGGCAAAAGGTATAAAAAGAAGAATACCGGCTCCAACAGTAATCAATTATAAAATTGGTTATAAATATGACGAAAAAAGAGGATTGGAAGTGCCTGTAATTGGTCCTGAAAAAAATCCTCTCTTTGGTAAAGAGCTTAGTCCAAAAGAGGCTAAAAATTTACTTCATCTTGGAAAGCTGACCGAACAAGCCAAAAACTGTATGGATTGTCATACACTACTTGGAAATGGTGCATATTATGCTCCTGATTTGACAAAAGCGTGGCTTGACCCTATGTGGGCAAAAGGTGGTCCTATGCAGGCTATGACTGGAAAAAACAGCAAAGAGGAAGCTATGGTTGAGTTTTTGATGCATCCTGACAAGTATCCTACTCATGCCAGAATGATGCCAAATCTTGGTATCACAGAAAAAGAGGCAAAGGGGTTGGTAGCATTCCTCAAGCATATGTCTTCAATAGATACAAATGGATTCCCAAGAGGATTTTCCAAAACAATAAAAGATTATGAAACAGGAGGCACTTATGCTAAGTAGTATTAAAAACAGTGCAGCAGTATCGCCTTCTAAACAGTTGGCGATGATGTATTTCAGGGTGGCTATTGTTCTGTTTGGAGCTCAGCTATTGATGGGACTAATTGCTGGATTGCAATTTTTGTATCCAAGTTTTTTGTATGAAATATTTGATTTTAGTGTAGCAAGAATGGTGCATATCAACGCACTGGTAGTTTGGATGCTATATGCGATGATAGGTTCTACATATTTGATGCTTCCTGATGAGACAGGAATAGACAAGCCGGTAGCTATCGGTCTTGGTAAATTGGCATTTTGGGTGCTAACCGCAGCAGTAGCAGTAGTAGTGCTTGTATTTATTTTTATTCAGGTTGGACCTGGTAAAGAGAGCAGTATCTGGTTTATTAATGAAGGTAGAGAGTATCTTGAAGCTCCACGATGGGCTGATATTGGTATCGTTGTAGTTGTTTTAATCTTTTATGCAAATGTTTTCTTTACCTATATGAAGGGTAAAAAGACAGGCATTATGACTGTAATGGTAGCCAACCTGATGGCACTTGCCGGTTTATATCTTGCTGGTATGTTCTTTACTGACAATATCAGTATCGACCAATACTGGTGGTGGTGGGTTATTCACCTTTGGGTTGAAGCTACTTGGGAAGTATTTGTAGGTACATTGGCAGCTTATGCTCTTATTAAAGTAATAGATGCAAAAAGAGAAATTGTCGAGATGTGGCTATGGATAGAGGTATTGATGCTCTTTGGTTCTGGAATACTTGGACTTGGGCATCACTACTTCTGGATAGGAACTCCTGAGTATTGGTGGGAGATTGGAGCACTATTCTCTGCTCTTGAGCCTGTGCCTTTGGTAGCTATGTTTGTGCATGTATTATATGACTGGGGTAAAGAGCAAGGTCATGCCGATGCTCATGGTAAAGGTAGTGCTATCAAAAACGGACCTACTATGGCGTGGATTACAATCAATGCCTTTGGTAACTTCCTTGGTGCAGGTATTTGGGGATTTTTCCATACATTGCCTCAGGTCAATATCTATACACACGGCTCACAATTTACAGCAGCACACGGTCACTTGGCATTCTTCGGGGCTTATGCGACAATTTTGATAGGTATGATGTATCTTGGTATCCAGCAGGTATATGGTATAGAGCGAATGAAGACTACATTCAAAGGCAAAATGGCAATATTCTTAATTACATTTGGTGTATTGGGTATGACAGTAGCCTTGACAATTGCCGGATATGAGCAGGTATTGGTAGAAAGAGCAGAGCTTGGTGCCGGATGGCAAGCATTCTTTACAGCTCAAAATCTGCCTTGGTATATACAGGCTCAAACATGGCGTGAGATTATGGGTGTAGTTACATTCGTAGGGTTTATATATCTTGTGCTTGATTTACTTACAATAGGTAAAGTAGCACAAGAATCAAAAGAGTAAGGAGCAGATTATGTTATTTGAAACTTGTACAGATGTAGCATGTAATAATATTTTTGCATGGCTAAATCAAGGTCCTTTGACTTTGACTATTGTATTACATACAATTATTATACTACCAATGTTTTGGATATACTTCAGTGAGAAGAAAAAACTAAACGGCGACAAGTAATACAGGGCGGGACTTGGCTCCCGCTATTAATCCTCCTCTGATTTTCTGATATTTCTTAAAATAAATCACTCTCAAATCTTTAAAATAACGATATAATCCTTATAAAATATACTAATCTCAATATTGAGGGGATAGATTATGCAAAAAGTATATAAAGATTGTTATGATTTGGATAGAAACTGCTATGATGAGTATGGATTGAGTGAAGATATACTTATGGAGCATGCTGCTGATGAGATGAATAGATATATCAGAGATAATTTTCCAAAAAACAGCTCTGTATATATAGTAGCAGGTCCAGGTAACAATGGAGCTGATGGTATTACATTGGCAAGATTGCTCTATGATGATTATGATATCAAACTACATTTACCTCTCGGTGCAAAATCAAAAATGGCTAAAATACAATTAAACAGAACTCTCAGATGTGGTATAGAGACAACCAAAGAGCCTGTAGAGTGTGATATAACAGTAGATGCTATTTTTGGTGCCGGTCTAAACAGAGATATACCCGAAGATATTATTACACTGATAAATACTATAAATGATATGAGTGGCTTTAAAATAGCCTGTGATATACCAAGTGGCATAGATGATGAAGGAAAACTCTCACCCATAGCATTTGAAGCAGATACCACTATTACAATGGGAGCATTGAAAGAGGCTCTGTTTTTGGATGAAGCCAAAGATTATACAGGTGAAATAGTAGTGGCATCACTTGGTGTATCCAGAAAGCAGTATGAATATACAGAGAGTGCCACATATCTATTAGATAGTAGTGATTTAAAGATTCCAAACAGAAAAAGATTACATACAAACAAAGGTAACTTTGGACATGTGGCTGTATTGTGTGGTGAGAAATCAGGTGCTGCAAAAATGACGGCCCAGGCATCCAGCAGATTTGGAGCAGGTCTTACTACACTGGTATATCACGAGAAGATAGAAGCACCCGATTATCTGATGCTATCATCTAAAATACCTGCCAATACTACAGCCATTGCTATAGGTATGGGACTGGGCAATCATTTTGATGACAGTTTCATAGAAGAAGAGGTAGTTAAAAAAGATATACCTATTATAGTAGATGCAGATTTTATGTATAGAGAGGAGCTTAAAGAGATAGCTTCGCAGAAAAACAGAGAGATAGTATTTACTCCTCATCCAAAAGAGTTTAGTGCAATGTGGAAAGTATTGACAGATGAAGATATAACAGTAGAGTTTATCCAAAAACACAGATTTGATGTAGTAAGAAGCTTTATACAAAGATTTCCAAATATTGTCCTGATTCTGAAAGGAGCCAATATGCTAATAGGAGCAGAAAACAAAATATATATCAATTCACACGGCACAGCATCACTCTCAAAAGGTGGAAGCGGAGATGTATTATCAGGTATCACAGCCTCTCTTTTGGCACAGGGATACAGTGCCAAAGATGCATCAATTGGGGCATCTTTGGCATTGACATCAGCTTCAAAGCTATATCAAGGTAATGATTTTTCAATGTTGCCCACTGATATTATAGATAACCTGGCAAGAATTTAAATTGACTATTTTGGATATACTTTTTCAATAAATTACAGGATAAAGATTTTATGAAAAAGATAGTTATACTCTTTAGTGGCACCGGCACAAATATGAGATATATTCTTGAGAATATGCATCAAAAAGATTTAGAAGTTGTAGCCACTGTCACAAACAATCCAAATGCAAAAGGTATAGAGATAGCCAAATCTTACTCTATACCGGTAGAGATTATAAATAATAAAGATTATCCAGATAGAGAAAGTTTTGATAAAAAGCTTGTATCTACTGTCAAAAAATACTCTCCTGATTTGACTGTTTTAGCAGGGTTTATGAGAATACTTACACCCGTATTTACCAAAAATATAAAATCAATAAATCTGCACCCTTCCCTGCTCCCCAGACACAGAGGGTTGAATGCGATAGAGAAGAGTTATGAAGACGAGTATAGTGAGGGTGGGGTCACAGTCCACTGGGTTACATCAGAGCTGGATGCAGGAGAGATAATAGTGCAAAGAAGTATTCCAAAAATCGGATTGAGTTATGAAGAGTATTACAAAAAGATACGCACTATAGAGAAAGAGGCTTTATCTGAAGCTATTTTGACAGTGTTGGAGAAAAATAATTAAAATTTATGATATAAACGCCGTAAAACAAAAGTAAAAAAGGATAACAGATGAGTGATATATTAAAAATCGGAAAATATGAATTTACAAGCAGATTGATAGTAGGTAGCGGAAAATATCCGGATTTTAAAACTACAAGAGATGCTACACTTGCAAGTGGGAGTGAAATGATAACCGTAGCGGTAAGAAGAGTCAATATTACAAATCCAAATGAAGAGAATTTGATGGATTACTTCAAAGATACTGATGTCAAATTCCTGCCAAATTCCGCCGGATGCACCACTGCCGAAGAGGCTATTACACTCTTTAGACTCACAAGAGAGGCTACCGGAATAGATTTGATTAAGCTTGAAGTAATCGGTGATACAAATAAAACTCTGTATCCTGATGTAATAGAAACAATAAAAGCTTGTGAAGTATTGGCAAAAGACGGTTTTACAATTATGGCATATACCAATGATGACCCTATTATAGCAAAAAGATTGGAAGATGCAGGTGCCAGTGCTGTAATGCCTTTGGCAGCTCCTATTGGCTCAGGTCTTGGAATACAAAACAGATTTAATGTAGTATTTATCAAAGAGGCTGTAAGTGTGCCTGTAATTGTAGATGCTGGGATTGGATGTGCCAGTGATGCAGCTTCGGCTATGGAGCTTGGAGCCGACGGAGTACTTACAAATACCGCAATAGCTCAAGCAGATAACCCTATTTTGATGGCTGAGGCGATGAAACACGCAGTCAAAGCCGGTAGAATGAGTTATCTATCAGGCAGAATACCAAAAAGACCATTTGCAACTGCCAGCTCTCCGGTAGATGGAATGATATTTTAACTGACCTTATGCAGATAAAATTATATGCATAGGAAGCGGGGTTTCGACCCCGCATTTTGTAGGACTGAAGTCATGCCTTCAAATAAATTGCATTAAATTATAGTTGTTTTTAGTAATAACTTTTTAACTTAATATATATAGCAATTTAATGGACAAGTATTATATTTATCTCTTATCCGAGACTCGCGTTAAACTACTCAGCTACAATATGCCCTCTGGCTTTGAACTCTTTGTGATATCTGATTGCAAAAATTTTCAAGACTACATCTTTTGGAAGATACTCTTTCTCTCTCTTTTCCACAAATCTGTATAGATACTCTGTAGCATCTTTTTTATCTATATAACACTCAACAAGCTCTTTATATCTTTGTTTGTATAGACTCTTCATATCTTCATAACAACTGTAATCAATCTTTACATTTAATTCATTTATGGAGATAATTCCGCTCTCATGCAAAATATCAAGGTGAATCAACCCTTCGCAATAGTATGGAAGCACCTCTTCTACCTCTTTCCATGCTATCAATCCCACAGCTCTGGCAATAAGGTCATCTACAATATGCTCTTTTATATCACTATCCTCTTTTTCAAAAAAGCCCATCAAACCACCTGTAGTAGCTTTGAACTCTTCTATATTTTTAAATTGTCCTTTGGCATTCATTACTGTTTCTGTATCTTCATCCATCCACAAAATATGACCAAACTCATGCCCTATTGTGCTAATTGCATATACTTTATGCCACAACTGAGGATAGTTTTGTAATAAATCCCTTCTTTTGTCTATAAACTCTTTGCCAAATACATCATACTGAAGTTGCATTACAGGTTTGTGTAGTTTGGATTCTCTAACAAAATCCGCATAGGCAAATATCTTTTTACCGGCTTCCTGGGAAACTTTTTCATCATTTGGCACTACCTGAGCCGAAAAGAGTCCATTTAATTCTGCACCGTAATATAGAAACGGTCTGCCAATATAGAGTTGAGTCTTTTCTATTTGAGACAGACTTCTTAGATATAGTTTTTCACCCTTTAGACCAAAATCTATCGACAGCTTGGAGGCAAATGATTTAATCATAGAGCTGACTTTGTTACTGTTTTGAAGTGCAGGATTCACAATCCTCAAATCCCACTCCAAAGCTACTGATTTGCGGTATCTGTCTTCATAATACTCCAGAGGATGACCTACCTGAAGAGGTGTAGTAACTCTCATCCATGCTCTATCTACATCTGCCCAATACTCCACAGATTTGTTTGTATCACAATTCTTCAAAGCTCTATAGAGATTGATAAAATAATTTATCCATTCACTCTTTTGATTATATACCTCATCTTCCATATCTCTGAGAGCTTCTATCAAAATATTTATATAGACAAGAACCTCTTCTACCTCTTGCTTGAAAGCTTTTGCATAAGCTACCTTTTTAAATCCATCTTCAGTAGATATCAACACACTGTATGAGCGGTCAGATACTCCATCACCTTCTGTCTCTAACAGCTCCTCATTATAGAGCATCTCATATATCTTCTCTTCATCTCCGTTAAACATCTCAAAAAGCTCTCTGTTTGTGCCATCTAATATATGGGATTTCCAACTGATATGCCATCTGCTCATAGCCATTCCGATAGAGTGAACTCCTTGAATCAACTCTCTGTAAAAAGGTGTCAAAAGCTCATTATCACAAATCCATGTAAGAATAGATTCAAATCTATACATATGAAACTCTTCTATGAATTTGTAAGCTCTCTCCAAAGCTTCAATTTGAGCATCTCCTACTATCCCCTCACTCTCTAGTTTCCTCATCAAGGCATCTTCTTTGAGGGATACAATTCTATCAAGAGCCGCCATAATACTCTCATCATCTATTGGCAAACCTGTTACCTTGAGTAGTGCATAGACTACAGATTTTGCCTTTTCATTCTCTTGAGATTTGGTAATGGCATAATAACTGTTTAACTCCTCCTCTCTTCTTTGAAGTTCATCATATATCTTTTGTAAATCTTGCATAAACTCTTTACTCTCTTTTGCACTCATCTTTTTCTCCTAAGCATATCTATAACAGGCATTGCCAAGCTCAATGCTTTGGCACGATGTGAAATTTCAGACTTGATATCACTATCCAATTCACCCAAAGTATTTTCAAACCCTTCAGGTATAAATATTGGATCATACCCAAAGCCCTTGTCACCTCTTGGCTCAGTAATGACTCTACCGTGCATCCATCCATGCATTATATACTCTGCTCTATCTGATACTATGGCTATGGCAGCAGTATAATAAGCAGGTGTATTATCTACTCCAATCTCTTTCAATCTATCTACAAGTTTCATCAGATTATCTTTGTCGCTGGCATCTTCACCAGCATATCTGGCTGAATATATTCCAGGCTCACCACCAAGCACAGGCACACTGATACCACTGTCATCACTGATAATGATATACTCATTACCCAGTTTTTCATAAAGAGTTTTTGCTTTTATCAAAGCATTACCGGCAAAGCTATCAGCACTCTCTTCAGGCTCAAAATCATCAATAATATCAGATACTGATATCAAATCATCAGAGAGCATCTCTTTAAACTCTCTTAATTTGCCTCTGTTACCACTTGCAAGAACAATTTTCATTCCTAAAACCCCATTTTCTGTAAAATATCAAAATCAATTATATATTTTTGACGATTTATTTACCATATTGAGTAATAATATCGCCGATACATTAAAATCCATAATAATCATAGTGGATAAATGTAGCGATTATACAATATAAAAGGATTTATATAGATGAAAGATATCATCAAAAAGACTTGGCATTTGAGTGCCATTATAGGTTTGAGGTTCCTCGGTCTCTTTGTGGTAATGTCAGTACTTTCTGCATATGCCAAGGATTTACCCGGAGCGACAGCTACACTCGTAGGTTTGGCGGTAGGCGGATATGCTCTCACACAGGCAGCTCTTCAGGTGCCTTTTGGTGTAATGAGTGATAAGATAGGCAGAAAAAAGACTATATTAATAGGGCTTTTGATATTTGCTCTTGGCTCTGTAATGGCAGGTATGGCAGATGATATATGGACTCTGCTAATCGGTCGTTTTCTTCAGGGAGCAGGAGCTATTGGAGCGGTAATTATTGCGATGATTAGTGACCATGTAAGAGAAGATGAGAGAGCTCACGCTATGGCGGTAATGGGTATGGTAATTGCTTTGGCTTTTACAGCGGCTATGGTAATCGGACCAATTATCGGCGGTTTTCCAGGAGGTGTGCCGACACTCTTTTATCTGACTGCGGGTATGGCACTGTTATCTATCATTTTACTTTTTACAGTTGTGCCTGAGCCTCCAAAAATCACGCACTCTTTTGCCGAAGAAGAAGCAAAGGTAAGAGATGTATTCAAAGATAAAGATTTGCTCAGAATGTATATCACATTTCTTTTCCACTCATCTACTATGGCAGTGGCATTTTTCCTCATTCCATTGGCTTTGAAGAACAATTTTCATCTGCCTATGGGAGAGTTTTGGAAAGTCTATCTGCCGGCAGTGTTTTTTGGAATTATTGCGATGGGACCATCGGCTGTATTTGGAGAGAAATATAACAAAGGTAAAGAGGTATTTTTAATTTCCATTGCATTTATCGCTGTGGCATTTTTACTGATGGGATACTCTAACTCTTTGCTTCTTTTTGGCACCGGAGTAGTATTTTTCTTTATTGGTTTTAATATGTTTGAGCCACTATTACAGAGTTTTGTAAGTAAATTTGCCAAAGCTCACCAAAAAGGAGCTGCTCTTGGAGTAGCCAATACATTCGCTTATGTAGGTATGGGAATTGGTGCTACACTTGCCGGTAAAATCTTTGAGATTTGGAGCATACAGGGAGTTGCCATGACTGTATTGATTGTATCAATATTCTGGGCTGTGTGGATATTTGGAATGAGAAATCCCGGACTTAGAGGCACTATATATCTACATACAGACAAATTCGACAGAGAAAAACTGCCTGAACTCAAAACAAAAGAGGGTATCAATGATATCTATGTAAATGAGACAGAAGGAGTTATAGTCATCAAATATGACAAAGAGCATCTAGATGAAGATGAGATTAGAGGAATTATGCTAAAAAGATAACTCCTCTCAAAGAGACGGAGACATCTTTTAATGTCCGTCTCCGCCTCTAAGCTTTTCTATAGATTTAAAAACTCCTAATATTACAAAACCCAATATACTGCCTGTAACAAATTCTGCTATAAGTGAAGGCAAAGTGCCAAATATTTTATGCAAAGCTTCAACATGGTGCAAATATATGCCACCGGCAACCAGCAACATGGCAAGAGTCCCTATAACAGAGAGAGATTTTATTACCTTTGGTAGCATAGATATCAAGGCTCTGCCGACATCTGACATAAAGCCTCTACCCTCACCCATTTTGACAAGAGCATAACCCATATCATCCATTCTGACAATCAAAGCTACTATTGCATAAACTCCTATGGTAGCCAAAAATGATACTAAAGTAACCACCGGAATCTGTATTCTCAAAGGCTCATCTATTACACTGCCCAATGCTATTATGACTATCTCTATGGAGAGTATAAAATCAGTAATGATTGCTGAGCGGATTTTACTCTTCTCATCTTCATCTGTTTTTTCCTCATTATGCTCTCTGGCTACTATCCACTCCCAAATTTTTTCTGCACCCTCATAAGCTAGATACAATCCACCTAACATTAGTATTGGCACTATAGCCCATGAGGCAAATGCACTGAGCAGAAATACCACAGGAAGCAAAATCAATTTATTGACAAATGAGCCTTTTGTTATAGCCCAAAGCACAGGAAGCTCTCTACTTGGTGGAAATACAGATGCTTTATTTGCATTTACAGCCAAATCATCTCCGAGGATTCCAGCCGTATTTTTAGCAGCAGTTTTACTCATCACTGCCACATCATCCATCAAAGATGCAATATCATCAAAGAGTGCAAAAAAACCACTAGCCATCTTTATCCTTTTTGTTTATGATTATACTTTATACACAATAGTATAATAAAAAATTGAAATACCAAGATGATATTTGAGTAATCATGAAGTATTGGAAGAATCAGACAATAGAGTATAATTACAATACTATCAATCAAAAGAGGTCAAAATGAGTAAAAAGAATAATATTATACTAATAGGTTTTATGGGAGTAGGTAAAGGCACAACTGCCAGAGCATTTGCCAAAAAATATGGAGTATATGCAATAGATACGGATGATTTGATAGAATCACTAGAAAACAGAGAGATAAAAAAGATATTCAAAAAAGAGGGAGAGAGCTACTTTAGAAATCTGGAGCAAAAAACGGCTAACTGGATAGAAAAGTGTGTGGACAATACTCTTATCAGTTGCGGAGGAGGATTTTACAAAGTAAACAATCTCAATAATCTCGGCACTATAGTATTGCTTGATGCATCATTTGATTGGATATACAACAGACTAAAATCTGCCAAAAACTCCAAAAAGAAATTAGCTAAAAGACCACTCTTTAGTGAGCCAAAAAAGGCAAAAGCACTATATAAAGAGAGAGAAAGGATTTATAAAAGCGTAGCTGATGTAATTATAGATATGGAGAGTGGCAATTTGGATAAGATACTAAAAGATATCGCAAAAGTTGCACCGATGAAAATGGAAGATTAGTGTATTGGTGTATTGGTTATTGGTTTTATGGTAAAATATAGTTTCTATATATACTATAATGCCCAATGCCCAATGCCCAAAAATCAAAAAGTGAGTATTATAT
>WFNP01000055.1 GCA_015488535.1 Nitratifractor sp. | reverse complement strand
TTTAAAAGTAGTGGATTAAAAGATATATTCCAAAACGAGTATATCAAAAATCTAGTAGATTACTGTTTTGGTGTCGAAGTAGGTTTAGATACAAATGCAAGAAAAAATCGAACTGGTAAACTTATGGAAAATATTGTTTCAAATTTTTTAGAAGATTTTTGTAAATCAAATCCAAATATTAAATATATAGAACAGGCTACACAAAATAGAATAAAGAAACATTTTGGTTATGAGATAGAGATAGATAAAAATAGTAGAAGATTTGATTTTGCACTGTTTAATAGTGATACAAATAGGCTTTTTTTGATAGAAGTAAATTATTATAGTAGTGGTGGCTCAAAACTCAAGGCTACTGCTGGAGAGTATCAATATTTAAATGACTTTTTAAAAAATCAAGGCATAGATTTGATATGGATTACTGATGGAAAAGGTTGGCTTACGGCTTTAAATGCATTAGAAGAGACTTTTAACCATAATGATTATGTAATAAATTTATATATCTTAAGCAATGGATTTTTAAACGAAATATGCAAAAAATAAAACAACTAAATCCAGAACATTTTGAGCTTGAATGCACTACAGTTTGGAGTTTTGCCCGTCGTGGAAATTGGGCTACACATAATAGCAAATATAGAGGCAATTGGGCTCCTGAAGTTGTAAGAAATCTTATTTTAAGATATTCAAAAGAGGGTGATTATCTACTCGATCCAATGGTAGGTGGTGGAACAACTGCTATTGAGTGTAAATTGCTCAATAGAAATCTTTTAGCTCTTGATATTAATCCAAATGCAATAGAGCTTACAAAAAAAGCATTAGAGTTTAATAGCCAATACAATCCAAAAATAGATATTAGACTCAATGATAGTAGAAAATTACCAATGTTAAAAGATAAAAGCATAGATTTTATCCTTATACATCCTCCATATGCAGATATTATAAAGTATAGCAATAAACAAATAGATGGTGATTTATCAAATATTCATAATTTAGATAAGTTTTGTAATGAAATTGAAAAGATTGCAGTTGAGCTATATAGAGTTTTAAAGGATGGAAAATATTGTGCCATATTAATAGGTGATACAAGAAGAGATAAAATGTATCAACCATTAGCTTTTAAAGTAATGGAGAGATTTTTAAGAGTTGGCTTTGAGTTAAAAGAAGATATTATCAAACATCAGCACAATTGCAAAGCTACAGGATTTTGGATTAAAAAGAGTAAAGAGTATAATTTTTTATTGATTATGCATGAGCATCTATTTGTATTTAAAAAAAGTTAACAAATAAAATAGAGAGTTTGATTCAATCATATAGTAGCAGGACTAAGCCCACTACTAAAAGGAGTTTCAAATTTAAAGAGATTATAGAGCCTCTTCGTCCTCTTCGCCTGTTCTGATTCTGACAGTATGCTCAATCGGAGAGACAAATATTTTACCATCACCGATTTTGCCGGTTTTGGCATTTTCTTTAATGATATCTATCGCTTTTTGAGCAAACTCTTCACCGCTTACAACGATTTCGATTTTAACCTTTGGGATAAAATCTACTACATACTCGGCACCTCTGTATAATTCACTGTGTCCTTGCTGACGACCGTAACCTTTTACCTCTGTTACTGTCATACCCTCAATTCCGGCTTCAACTAATGCTTCTTTTACCTCTTCTAGTTTAAAAGGTTTTATTACTGCTTCAATTTTTTTCATATCGCTATCCCTTTATTATAGATTGATTGCATCTTCGCCGTGAACAGCTTCGTCAAGACCCATCAACTCTGTCTCGTCATCTACTCTACCGCCACCTGTAAGAAGACTTGAGATGAAATATACCACAGCTGTCATTATACCGCTGTAAACAATTGTCAAACCTACTGCTTTTAACTGAGCTGCCAATTGGCTTCCTAATGCAAAATCATCAGCTTTTAGATATGGAGCGATAAATATAGCTGTAGCAATTGAACCCCAGATACCTACAAGACCATGCACCCAGAATGCATCTAGTGAATCATCTACTTTAAATAGCTTTTTAAGCTTGGATACACCATAAGCACCCAATGCTCCACCAACTAAACCAATAATAATTGCACCTACAACTCCGGCACTACCAGAAGCTGGAGTAATTGCAACAAGTCCTGCAACTGCACCGGAAGCTCCACCTACCAAAGTAGCCTTTTTATAGAAAACATACTCCATTAAAAGCCAACCAATTACACCAAGAGCTGCTGCTACATTAGTAACCAAGAATGCATTTGCCGCAACTCCGTCAGCTGCTACTTCACTACCTGCGTTGAATCCAAACCATCCAAACCAAAGCAGTGCTGCACCAAGCACAACTAAAATCGGTGAAAATGGCTTGAATGCTGATTTACCATAATCTCTTCTTGGTCCCAAAATCATAGCTACTACAAATCCTGCAACTCCGGCATTGATATGCACAACAGTTCCACCTGCAAAGTCCATTTCACCAAAGTTTAGAGTTTCACCTCCACCCCATGCCCAGTGAGTGATAGGAGCATAAACTACAAGTATCCAAAGAGCAGCAAAGAGTGTAAATGTAGAAAATTTAACTCTCTCAATCATAGAGCCGCTTGCGATTGCTACGGCAATTGCTGCGAATGTCCCTTGAAATGCTACAAACAAAAGCTCAGGAATTGTTCCGCTTACACTCTTATCTGTGATACCTGATAGCAAAATCTTACCTGTTCCAATAAAATCACCGCTACCAAAAGCGATAGAGTAACCTGCTACTACCCATACAAGAGTTCCTACTGCAAAAGCAATAAGACTCATTCCAATAGTATTTAGCACATTTTTTCTGCGTGTCAAACCGCCGTAAAAAAGTGCTAAACCTGCTGGAGTCATCAGCATTACAAATGCAGTTGCTACAATCATCCAAGCAGTATCACCTGTATCTATCTTAGCCTCTCCCGCCATAGCAGCGACAGGAAGCAAAGCACTCAAGAGAAGTAAATTTCTTAGCTTCATCTTCATTCCTTTTTTATGAATTTTTAGTCTTAGTATTATATTTTATATTTTTCAATTATAACTATTTGCTATTGATTAATTTTTAGGCAATTGCTACTTTATTCCCAACTCCACTAATACCTCTGTCCAAACTTCATATCTTTTATCTTTTGGAGCTATCATTTTCATAACAATATCTGAAAGCTCTTTTTCTACACTGCTATTTAATTTATATAGTGGAGTAGGGGGAGTAGATTCGATTGGATTATAGTTATATACTCCTTGATAAGCATTTTGATTGGTTAGATTTTTATAAATTTCAAGCCCAATCATAAAAATCTCATCACTCTGCTCTTTTGGTTTCCAATCTTGTGCTATCTCAAGCTCTCTCCACGCCTTTTCATTTACATAAAGCACATTCCAGTGCAAGATAAAGGCTAAGCCATCTTTACTATATTTTCTTAATACTCTGCTTTCAAAATGCTCAAATGATTCTCTTTTTACTCTTAAATCTTTATAAGCTTTTGCCAACTGTGCTACATAGTCGGTAGCTTTGCTAAGAGGTATATTTTTAAGAAGTCTATATGCTTCCTCTTGAGAAAAAGTTGATTTTCCACCCACTTCTATATGCACACCTCCTACACTTTTGCCATCTACTTTGACTTTACACCCTACAAAGCCGATATCTCCAAGCTCATGGACTCCACAACCTTTGATACAGCCTGACCAATGCATACGGATAGAGGCATCATTTGGCAGTGGCACTTTTTTAGTCAAAGCCTCTGACATCTCAATAGCATCACTTTTATTTGGAATTACTCCATAAGGACACAAATCAGAACCTGCACACGCTACAAGTTGATTAAAGTATGGTGAGCTTACATTTCTATACTTATCAAATAGTGACTCTGATAACACTTTTTCAATATTTTCAGTCGGCACTCCTAAGATAAATAGATTTTGAGTAGTGGTAATATTAACTCTGCCATCTCCAAACTTTTGAGCTATTTCACCGGCTTCTATCATAGATGAGCCTTTAAATATACCAGAAGGCACCACTACATGCAAAGCCCAAGTGCCATTTTTTAGCCTAATCTTTCCGCTTCCTTCCTCTGTGCGAGGAGTCTTAACCAGTGTTTCACCACTATCATCAAAATCCCTACCTGCTATCTCTTTTACAGCTTCTACAAAACTCTCTACACCTGCTTCTTTTATTAGGTAGTGGAGTCTATTTTTATTTCGGCTATCTCTAAATCCATATTTGATATATGTTTTAATCACTGCTTCATAAAGCTCCAATACCTCATCAGGACGCACAAATATATCAGCTCTGGTTGCAATTGCTCCAACCTTGCCCCCTAAGTAGAGGTTAAATCCATACTCTCCATCTTTGTTTGCAAGTGCAAAACATATATCGTGTGCAAAGAGATTACATCTATTACTCATAGAGCCACTAATTGAAGTATTAAATTTTCTTGGCAATACATTTATATACTCATCTTTTTTTAACCAAATCTCTTGCATTTGTGAAATGATTGGAGCAGTCTCAATTATAGAATCATACGCCAATCCATCAAATGGGTCTGTTACAATATTTCTAAAGTTATCCACTCCTGTTTGCCAACTGGTAATGCCTACCTCTTCAAGTCCCTCTAAAACAGTAGGTATATCCTCAATTTTAAGATATCTCATCTGAACCTGCATTCTGGTAGTCAAATCCATAGCATCACTACCGAAATTGCGTGATAATTCACCAAGTCTAATTGCTTGTTTGGTAGATAATCTACCTACTGGTATTCTAATTCTTAGCATAAAAGTTTTTGGATGTGAGGGTCTATCAAATATTCCAAATGTTTTTAGAAAATAATCCATATCCTCTTTTGAGATACTATCATACCCCTCTTTTGCATATTTTTGTAGCGCTTCCCACGCCTCTTTATATGTGCGGGTTTGCTTTAATTTCTCTATTTTGTTGATTTTTGTATGCTTTGCACTAATTGCTTCTAATCTCATAATATCGCCTTTTTAAATGATATTTCTTGTTATGGTAGTATATATAAATTTACTCAATATTGAGTGATTAAATTTTAATCAATATTTTGTTTATCTATTGTATATAATTGCACTAACAAAATTTTTAGGAGAATAAAAATGAAACTTGGTGAGTTGAAAACAGCGGGGCATCTGCCTACGCTTTTGGCTGCTTTTTTATATTTTGATTTTAGTTTTATGGTTTGGACTATGCTTGGTCCTTTGGCTACGGAGATTAGTCAATCTTTGGCTACTCATGGATTTAGTTTAGACCCAAATCAAAAAGCTACACTTTTGGCTATTCCAATACTATCAGGTGCTATTCTTAGGATTTTACTTGGTTTTTTGGTTGATCAAATTGGACCAAAAAAGACAGCACTTATTGCTCAGGGTATTGTAATAGCATCTCTGTTTTATGGATATCTAAGAGGTGAAAATATTACATATAATGAGCTTTTATTAGTAGCCTTTGGTTTAGGATTTGCCGGTGCTTCATTTGCAGTAGCTTTGCCACAAGCTGGGCAGTGGTATCCGCCTCGACTTCAGGGATTGGTGCTTGGTTTAGCAGGAGCTGGTAATATTGGAGTTGTGTTAGATTTCCTCTTTGCTCCAAAGATTGCTGAGATTTGGGGTTGGCAAGCGGTATTTTTGGTTGGTGGTGTATTATCTACATTTATATTTATAATGTATGCAATTATGGCAAAAGATGCACCTGCTGATGTATATAAGCCAAATCCAAAAAAGCTAAAAGATTATGCAAAACTACTGAAAGATAAAGATACATGGTGGTTTAGTCTCTTTTATGCTGTAAGTTTTGGTGGATTTGTTGGATTTGCCAACTATATGAAGGTCTATCTAATGAATACATATCAAGTGGATATGAGCCACTTTGGACTTGAGTATTTAAATGAAGAGAATGTTAAGGTAGTTGCCGGATATTTTGGAGCTGTTTGTATCTTTGCCGGAGCTGTGCTTAGACCAGTTGGCGGAGGAGTTGCAGATAAGCTTGGAGGAGTAAAGAGTCTGTATATCTTCTTTGGTGCTATTATAGTGTTGGCTGTAATTAATGCCACAGTTGTGCATAATTTTTATTTGGCAATTTTGGTGCTATTTTTGATTATGGCAAATCTTGGTATGGCAAATGGTGCAGTGTTCCAATTGGTGCCTCAAAGATTTGGTAAAGATATGGGTATTATGACTGGTATTGTAGGTTGTGCCGGAGGACTAGGAGGGACAGCTTTAATTAAGACTCTTGGTTGGTCTAAGGGAGCATTTAACGGTTACAGTATGGGATTTTTTATCTTTGCCGGTGTTGTATTTGTAGCAATTGTTGGTATCAGTATGGTAAAAACAAGATGGAGAACTACTTGGGGTGTAAATGCCGGAGGTAGGATATAACTATTGATAATTGGTTATTAGATATCTGCCAATAACTAATTATTAACTTATGTTACGCACCTACACAATGCGGGGTTGAAACCCCGCCTCCGTAATTTTATGTGTGTAAGCTCAGTTACTAATAACCAAGACCTAATCTAAGGAACTTATATGGCTACAAAATTATTTCAGACTTCAACTTTCGGACTTGCAAAGGGTAAAGAGGCCATTAGTGATGATTATGCTGCTGTTAGAGTCATAGAGGGGCTTTGTGTTGGGGTTCTTTGTGATGGTGTAGGCAGTGCCGAAGCTGGAGCAGAGGCTTCAAGAAGGACAGTTAATTATTTAATAAACAATTTTAAAAACCGTCCAAAATCGTGGAGTATAGAAAAATCTCTTAGACACTTTATACAAAATATAAATGAGATACTCTATCGTGAAAGTATTGATGAGTATGAAGCTCCTGAATATGTAACAACTCTAAGTATTGTAGTAATTGACGGCAATAGATTATATGGAGCAAATGTTGGGGATAGTCCTATATGGTTGGAGCGAGATAACAGACTGCTTCGTCTAAGTATCCCACATAACAGTGATGAAAAAGGGATGGAGCATGTATTAACTCAGGCAATAGGAATGAGTGAGAGTGTAGAGCCATATCTATTTGAGAATAATCTCCATCCAAAAGATAGATTAATTTTAGCTAGTGATGGACTTGAGGCAGTTTTAAGTGAAGATGAGATTAAAGATAAAGCCTCTCTTGGAGCTACAGCACTAATAAAATATGCAAGTAAAAAGGTGAAAGATGATTTACCTGATGATACCACTGCTATTGTAATAGATATACTTGCTGAGAGTAAAACTCAAACACTCAAAAACAAAGCTTTGCCAATACCAGAGCATCTATCCAAAGGTCAAATAATAGATGGCTATAAGCTGCTAAAATCTCTAATAGCAAATGATAGAACTTGGCTGGTAGAGAAAAAGGGTGTAAAGTATGTAATGAAATTTCCACCAGCAGAAGCCGTAGAAGATGAGAAGCTTTTAGATCTGTTTGTAAGAGAGGCTTGGAATGCTTCAAGATTAAAAGCCGGATTTTTTCCAAAAGCAGTAATTCCAAAAAATAGAACTGTTAGATACTATATTATGGAGTATATAGATGGAGTTACTCTAAAGAAGCTAATATCTAAAAAACCAATTCCTGTAGAAGATGCTATAAATTTAGCTAAATTTATGCTACATGCTACTGAGTATCTACTCAAATATGATTTGGTGCATGGTGATATAAAGCCAGAAAATATTATTGTCTTTGAAAGAAGAGGCAAAAGAGCTTATAAATTGGTAGATTTTGGCTCTATTGTAGAGATATTTTCTATTGCTTCAAGAGCCGGGACTCCAAGCTACCTAGCACCTGAGCGATTTAGTGGAGAGCCTATTAGTGAGCAGTCTGAAATTTATGCAATTGGTGTAACACTATATGAAGCATTAACTAAACATTTCCCATATGGTGAGATAGAGCCTTTTCAGACTCCAAACTTTAAAAAGCCAAAATCTCCCCGAAAATATAACCCTACAATTCCAGAGTGGTTAGAATCTGTAATATTACGCTCCATAGAAGCCGATAGAGATAGAAGATATAAACTTTATACTGAGATGGAGTATGAATTAACCCATCCTGATGAGGTAACTCCATACTATTCAAAAGATGCTTCCTTTTTACAAAGAGAGCCGATTTTAACTTATAGAGTAGCTCTTGGAGTATCTATTGCTTTAAATATATATTTACTACTTAAAGTATTTGGCTAAATTATTATTAAAAAGGGGTTTTAACCCCTCTTATCGAAATTACAATAGATATATTCGAAACTATTCTATAGTCTTTTATCCCTATACAAATAATAAATATTAATTATAAATTATGATATTTTTAAAAGAATTAAGCTGATATGAAAAATTAAAGTCTATTCTCTATATCATAATTGAAACTAACAAATTAATAACATTTCTAAGTATAATCTAGAGTGATATTTCAATAAAGGGGGAGAGAAATGAAAAAGCTACTTATAGGATTGTTTGTTATTGTGACTATATCTGCAAGTTGGAGCTATAAGGATAAAAAGACTCCAGATGAGACATTAACTATTACTCAATCAGAAACTGGTGAAGATTTACGAGGTTATCTGTGGCTACCTAATAATTATGATTCAACCAAACACTATCCAGCTGTAGTATTAGCTCATGGTTGTGGAGGAGCACACTATAAAGATGAGCCAGATAAATGGATAGCTAAATATGTAGCTGGTAAATATAAAGTATGGGGTAAGCTACTTAATGATAATGGCTTTATTGTATTATTGGTTGATTCATTTACTACAAGAGATAATAATGGAGATGTAGGTGGAGGAGTATGTAATACACAAAATCCTCTTGATAGACCATCAAAAATTGATCCAATCTCAGTAAGACCAGCAGATATTGCTTCAGCTATTGCTTATTTAAAATCTAGAGATGATATAGAGCCACATAAGATAGGAGTGTTAGGGTTTTCAAATGGTGCAACTTCAGCTTTAGTTTTTGCAAATCATAAGAGTTTAGTAAATAGAGCTAGTGAGTTAAATGATAATGGAAAATTGGCTTTTGATATACCATTAGATGATGAATATAAAGCTTCTAAGATAGTAGCACTATATCCTGGATGTGGACTCAATGGATACTCTCAAGAGACTCAAAATATATTTAAGAATAGATTTGAAACTGATACAAAAACTTATCTCTTTATGGCTTCAGATGATACGATATTACCAGCTGATACAAAAGAGAAATGTAACCATTTAGAAGAGTTAGATAAAAATAAAACTATAGATGCTCCAACTATGAGCCTAATAGAGGTAAATGGAACTGATCATCAATTTGATTATAAAGAGAGTGATGAAGCTGCTGTAAAGGATGCTATAGATAAGATAATCTCCATTTTTAAATCTATGTAGAGAGAAATAAAATGAGATTTATTAAATCTATATTTATAATAATAATATTGATTGGTAGTTTATACTCTAATGATATCGATATAAAAAAAGAGCAAATCATTGAGCTTTATATTGCTACATTTAATCGTGCTCCAGATAGAGCTGGACTTGATTATTGGCAAAATGAGATGGAGAATAATCACTGGAGTATGGATATGGTAGCACAATCTATGTTTATGCAACCAGAGACTCTAAATCTATATAAGGATAAAAAATTAGAAGATTTTATAACAGCAGTATATAAGAATGTATTAAATAGAGAACCAGATAGTGCAGGTTTAGCTTATTGGTTTAATGAGCTGATATCAAAAAGAATACCCAAAGAACAGTTTATTATAGCCATAATAAATGGTGCCAAAGATAATTCTAGTGCTTCTAATGATATAAAAGTTTTAAAAAATAAAATAGAGGTTGCCAAATATTTTACCCTTGAAAAGGGATTAAATGATGTAGAGTTGGCAAGAAAAATAATGTCTGAAGTTACAAGTGATAGTAGTTGTGTAACTAAAATAAAACAAGAGATAGATAACGCAATTAATGGTTATGGAGATATTAAAGAACAAGAATATAATACAACTAAAGATATAAATGAAACTACAAACTCTAATATAACTCAAGAGCAGAATTTATCAGTAGATGAAGTATCAAATGAGTTTAATACTATTAAATCTCAAAGCCATAAATATTCATTACCCAATGAAACTCTTACTATAACCCAACAAGATACAAAAGAGGATTTAAGAGCATATCTGTGGCTTCCAAAAGATTATGATTCAAATAAAAAATATCCAGCAGTAGTTTTGGCTCATGGTTGTGGAGGAGCCCACTATACAGATGAACCAGATAAATGGACAGCTGAATATATAGCAGGTAAGTTTAGAGTTTGGGGGAAACTACTTAGTGATAATGGCTTTATGGTGTTATTGGTTGATTCATTTACTACAAGAGATAATAATGGAGATGTAGGTGGCGGTGTTTGTGATACTCCTAATCTTCTTGATAGACCATCAAAAATTGATCCAGTCTCAGTTAGACCAGCAGATATTGCCTCTGGTATATATTATCTTAAATCAAGAGATGATGTAAATAGTAGCCAAGTTGAAGTATTGGCTTTTTCTAATGGAGGCACATCAGCATTGGTATTATCAAACCATAAAGATTTGATAGATAGAAGCAATGAATTGGAGCAAGAGGGCAAAGAGGTATTTGATTTACCATATGAATCAAAATATTATCCATCTAAGATAATAACACTATATCCAGGTTGTAGATTAAATGGATACTCTCAAGAGACAAATGATATATTTAAAAATAGATTTAAAGTAGATACTAATACCTATATCTTTATGGCTTCAGATGATAAAACCTTACCAAGTAGTTATAAAGAGGATTGTCAGCATTTAATGGATTTAAATCCAAATAATCTCTTAGAACTTCAAACTGTTGCAGATACAGATCACCAATTTGATTATAAACAAAGTAATCAACAATCTGTAAAAGATGCTATTACAGATATTGTAAATCTTTTAAGAACCAAATAATAAAATAGAGTAGCTTGACTACTCTATTTTTTAATACTTTGACTGCACAATTAATAATCAATATCATAATTAAAATCTTTAAATTTAGTGATATAATCCAAAATATAGATATAAATATTTTTTAAAAGGAATAGTATATTATGGGTGAAACAAATACACCGATAGACTCTTTTTTAAACCATAAAGCCCAAACTGGTATGCAGTGCGGAAACTATACTATTGATATACCCGAACTAAAACCAGGTCAGCAGTATAGATTCCATTTTGATATGACTGCTTGTGTAGGGTGCCACTGTTGTGAGGTAGCTTGTAATGAGCAAAATGGAAATCCAGCAGATATTAAATGGCGAAGAGTTGGAGAGATGGAGACTGGAGAGTTTCCAAACACTATGCAACTATTTAACTCTATGAGTTGTAACCACTGTATAGACCCAGCTTGTTTAAATGGTTGTCCAACAAATAGTTATATAAAGCTTGATAATGGGGTAGTCTATCATGTAGATGAAGATTGTATAGGTTGTCAATACTGCACTTGGAATTGTCCTTATGAGGTGCCAGTATTTAATAAAGAGAGGGGTATTGTAACTAAGTGTCATATGTGTGTAGATAAACTTGAAAAGGGTCAAACTCCAGCCTGTGTTCAAGCTTGTCCGGCTGGAGCTATATCTATTGAAGTGGTAGATAAAGATGAGTGGATAAAAAACGATATGGCAAAAGAGGGAGTAGCCCCTCACTTACCAGATATTTCTATTACAAAACCAACTACAAGATATACACTTCCGGATATTCCTGAAGGTAGTGAGATAAAACCAGCCGATGAGCATATATTAAAACCAGCCCATCCAGAGTTTCCACTTGTATTTAT
This sequence comes from Nitratifractor sp., assembly GCA_015488535.1. Classification (GTDB taxonomy): domain Bacteria; phylum Campylobacterota; class Campylobacteria; order Campylobacterales; family Sulfurovaceae; genus Nitratifractor. The sequence continues at coordinate 1,673 of WFNP01000055.1, read as the reverse complement.
GACAGTATTAACTCAAATGAGTCTTGGTGGATTTATGGCTTTGCTTTTTGGTGAAGCACTCTCATTTTTTGGATTTAATTTGCCATCTCCAAATTTTTGGATGGTATTAGCAGTGCTTTTGCCAACTGCAATTGGATTGCCACTATCTGCTCTTCATCTTGGAAGACCTGGACTCGCAATTACAGCTATGAAAAATATTAAAACATCATGGCTTAGTCGTGAAGCATTGGCTTTAGGACTATATAGTGGGGCTTTGACACTTTTGGTTATTTTTTACTATTTTGATGCTCCACACTGGCTAAAGTTAATTACTATGATACCAATTGCATTAATTGGAGTTTATGGAATATATGCCCAATCTATGATATATAGAGTCCCTGCCCGTCCTGCATGGGATAGGAAATCCACCACTTTACGCTTTTTTGGCACCGGATATTTAGGCTTTTTGCTTGTGGCTTTGCTTTTGGCAATTAATAGTCAAACTCAAGCACTCTTAGCTTTGATGGCTCCAACTTTAATGGCTGGAATGTATCAATTGCATTTAATTTATGAAGAGATGATGTTTTATAAATATTTGGATAAAGAAAATCCTCTATATTATCAATTAAGCAGAACAAAAAGACTCCTTGAAGAGTATTTTGCAAAACAAAAAAAGATTAGATTAATCACACTATCAATATTTGCTCTTGCTTTGCCAATGCTCTCTATTGTATCAGCCGCTGCTGGTATGAATGGAGTTACCGTAGCTCTTCTTACTATATCATTTATTGGAGCATTAATTAGTGAATTGATAGGCAGATATCTATTTTATACAACAGTTGTGCCATTAGGCTTAGCGGGTAATTTCTTTGCTGGAAATCAGAGAGGATAAGTTATAATATACGGATAATATCCGTAAAGGAGCTTAAAATGGTAGATGCGGTAGATAGTAAAAGTGCCAGAATAGAGTTTAAGACTACAAATGAGATAAAACTTTTGTTACAACAAGCAGCAGTAGCAACTGGAATGGATTTAAGTAGCTTTCTTTTATCTGTAAGTGTAGATAGAGCAAAGGATATCTTAAAAGAGGAGAAGATATTAAAACTTACAAATGAAGAGTGGGTTAAATTTAATGAGATACTAAATAATCCACCAAAAGCTACTGATGAGTTAAAAGCACTTATGAAACTTGAGGGCTTTGATGAGTGATTTAACTATATCTCTATTTAATCCAGATTATCACTATAAGAGTTTAAAAAAGTTTGATTGTGGTAATGAGATGATTAATAGATTTGTTTATAAAAACTTGAAAAAGAGAGTTAAAAAGAATTTTAGCAGAGCTTATGTAGTCTCTAATAGTAAATGTGATTTTATAGCATTTTTTACATTAGAGAGTTTTTCGATTACAAAAGATGAGTTAAAAGAGTTAAACTTGACATCTCTACCACCTGTGATTCCTGTAATGAAATTGGGAATGTTTGGTGTAGATAGAGAGTATCAGAAGTTGGGTATAGGTTTAAGATTACTATCTTATGCATTAAAAAAGGTGTATTGGTTATCAAAATATATAGGTTGTAAAGGTATATTTTTACTTTCTGAGAGAGGCTCAATTCCATTTTATAAAAGATTAGGTTTTATAGAATTAAAAGATATATACCCTACACCTATGTTTTTATCAATAGAGACACTAAAAC
>WFNP01000054.1 GCA_015488535.1 Nitratifractor sp. | reverse complement strand
TCGTAGGAATACTCAATTTTGATATGTTTGAAAATAGTAGTTATATATCAAGACATCTCATTATCAATCAAGAGACCAATACCCAAGATTTGGATGATTTTGAATTTAGCTTCATAGAGCTTCCAAAATTTAATAAAGAGTTAAGTGAACTTGAGACGACACTGGATAAATGGATATACTTTTTAAAATATGCCCAAGATTTGACAATGATACCAAAAGAGTATAGCTCTTTAAAAGAGTTTGAAGATGCTTTTAAAATAGCTACCCAAACAGTATGGGATAAAAAAGAGCTAGAGATATATGAGTATATAGAGATAAAAGAGTTTGATGAAATCAATGCTATCAGAACAGCTGAGAGAAAAGCTGAAAAAAGAGGGCTTGAGAGGGGCTTTCAAAAAGGAATAGAGAAAGGCATAGAGAAAGGAAAAGAAGAGGGTAAATTAGAGACTGCTGTTTCGATGATAAAAGAGTTTGGCTTATCGATAGAAGATGTGGCTATGAAATTGGGTATAGATAGTGATGAATTAAAAAGATATTTAAAATAGTAATTCAAGGAGAATATATTGAAAAGAGAATTTACGCTTTTGAGTGCTTTGGTGTTGGTTGTGATTATGTCAGGTTGCGGTGCTACCGTGTCAGAGCCGGATAATGACAAAATCAAAGGCGGTGAACTGGTGGTGGATTTTCCGGCAAATCTGCTCAAACAGAGCCTGATAGAAAAAGGCTTGATAGAAGCTGATGGCAATACTACGGTATTTGGATACAGGGGGTATCTGATAGAGTATGATACTACCAATGAAAATGGTGAAAAGGTAAGAGCATCAGGATTGATGGTGGTGCCGAGTGCTTCCGGACTGGATAAAATAGGCAAAGAGAAACTGGAGTATATGAAATCAAAAGGTTTTTCTGTAGTGAGTGATGACCATGGGACTATATTTGCCAAAGATAAAGCCCCAAGTATAGTGGCATCTATGCAAAATATTCCGGATGGTTCGCCAATAATGCTCACTTCACTATTTGGATTTGTAACACTGCAACCTGATTATATAGGATTTGGCTCATCATCTGATGAGTATCATCCCTATCTGCTCAAAAAATCTTCTGCATCAGCTACTGCAGATTTTATAGAAGCTGCCAAAAAGTTTGCCAAAGAAAACCATATACCTCTAAATAATCAACTCTATCTGACCGGATACAGTGAGGGTGGATATGTAGCACTGGCTACTTTACAGAAGATGGAGGCAGAGGGCAAGAGTGTAACTTATGCTGCACCAATGGCAGGTCCTTATATGATGGACAGGATGGCTCAGGCTGTTTTGTCTATGGATAGTGTAAATCATCCCTCATTTATGGCTGATGTAGCTTATGCCTACTCTTTGGCATATAACAAAGATGTTTCGGAACTGGTGCAGCCACCATACAACTCGATGTTAGATACACTTTTTAGTGGTGATATGAGCATAGATGAGATAGATACCGCTTTGAGCAAAGAGGTGAGTGGAGAGGGAGGATTGTTTACAGACAAAGCAGTAAACGGTGTATTGTCCGAAGATGGCAACTTTTGGTTTTATAATGCTCTTGTGAGTAACAGCACTGCATACTGGGGACCAAAAACCCCGACATCGTTTATACAGTGTAAAGGTGATGATGTAATACCGTTTGCTATGACTACCGGCACTGTGGATTTGATGAAAAATATCTATGGTGCCGAAAATGTCAATGCTGTAGCGGTAGAGCCGGTAATTACAGGCAATCCGGATACTACATTGAGATTGGGACACAGTGAGTGTGCTGTGCCGGCATATTATGTTGCAGGGAGTATCTTTGCCAATATCAGAAAATCTACAATCGGATATTAGGAGAGTATTTTATGAATAAAATTTTTTATACAGCATTGATTGGTATAGGTATAGCAAATGCAGCAGCTTATAAGATACCGGAGCAGTCACTTGATGGTATGGCACTCTCAGCAGCACATGTCGCTCACAGCACAGGAGCAGACAGTGCATATTACAATCCTGCCAATATGGCATTTTTGGATGATGAGAGCAGTTATATAGAGGGTGGCTTGAGTATGGTGTATCTGCCCAGTATAGATTTTGATGGAGAGCAGTATATAAGTGTAAGAGGATATATCCCCGCAGATGCCGAGAGTGAAAAAGAGTGGGCAGTGATACCATTTGGACACTTTGTCAGCAAAGCTATGGGTGATTGGAGAGTTGGTGTGAGCATAACATCTCCGGCAGGATTGACCAAAAGATGGGAATCTGCCGTGCAGAAAGGATTTGCAGAGAAATTTTATTTGATGAGCATGGAGATAAATCCATCTGTATCATATAAAATCAGTGATACTCTTGCCGTAGCAGCAGGATTGAGAGCTGTATATAGCGAAGGTGAAGTCAGAAGTGACGGCTCTGATATGGGGTTGCCTTTCAAAAGAGAGATGAAAGGCAATGTAGTAACAGGCGGATACAATCTGGCTCTCTCATGGAAAGCTATGCCGGATTTGGAGTTTGGTGCTACATTTCGCTCAAAAGTTGATTTGAAAGAGAAAGGTGAAGCAAATCTGTATATAGGCAATGCAGGGAGACACTACAGTGCCAGTGTCACAGTGCCAATGCCGGCATCTTTGGATATAGCAGTAGCCAAAACATTCAATAACAGATTGACAATAGAGGCTCTGTATGAGAGGACATACTGGTCATCATACAGGAGATTGGATTTTGAGTATAATAAAGATATTCAGGATATGCTGGTTGCAATATTTGATAAACCGATAGATAAATACTGGAAAGATAGCAATACATGGAGATTGGGAGTTACATATCTGTATAGCGATAGATTGACACTAATGGCTGGATATGCCTATGATGAGTCACCAATTCCTACCAAAACCTTGGGGTATGAGTTGCCAGATAGCGATGCAAATATATTCTCTGCCGGATTTAGATACAAACAAGATGAGCATCTCAGTTGGGGAGTAGCAGTTTTATATGACCACAAAGATAGCAGAAGTATTAAAAAGATGGAAAATGAAGCCGGTATAGCGGGTCGTTTTGACAAAGGCGGTGCTATTCTTGTGAGTAGCGGATTTGAATATAAATTTTAGGAAACACGCTATGGGTATGCTCAAATACAGATATAACAATTTTTATGAAATGCTATATGAAAATGCCAAAAAGAGTGGCTCAAAAACAGCTCTTTTTCAAGGTGATGATAAAGTAAGTTACAAGCAGTTGCTGAGTATGTGTGACAGATTAGCAGGATATCTCCATGAAGAGGGGATAAAAAGCGGTGAAAGAGTAGCTATATTTATGAGAAACAGTATAGAGTTTGTAGTATCTGTATTTGCAATATCCAAAATAGGTGCAGTTGTTGTGCCGATAAATACATTTTTGAAATCTGATGAGTTGGCATATATACTCAAAGATAGCCAGGCAGTTGCTCTGTTTGCATCATCAAATTTTGAAAAAGTGGTGCATGATGCAGGGGCTGACAAACTCTGTAAAAAGATTATATGGGAAGGTGGCTTGAGGTTGAGCAGTGATATTCATATTCCTTTTGATGATGCGATGGCAAATGATATAAAATATCCTCCTGTAATGCGTAAACTTGATGATATGGCAGTGATTTTTTATACATCAGGCACCACAGGCAGACCAAAAGGTGCAATGCTGAGCTTTAAAAATATATTTTCCAATGCAGCATCAGCTGAAATACTTTTTGGACTATCGGCAAAAGATAGAGATATTGTATTTTTGCCTATGTTTCACTCTTTTACATTCTCTATCGGTGTGATACTGCCCATATATGTAGGAGCAAGTATAGTAATAATTCAATCAGTCAGACCATTTAGCAATATCTTTAAACAGGTGTTGCTAAAGAGAGTGACTATATTTATGGGTATCCCTGATGTATATAATGCGTTGGTCAAGGCAAAATTGCCATGGTATTTTATGTGGTTTAACAATATCAGACTCTTTGTATCAGGTGCATCTGCTTTACGCCCTGCCACTTTGGAAGCTATGAAAAGCAGATTTAAAAGAGCCAAAATGTTGGAGGGGTATGGATTGAGTGAAAGCTCTCCGGCTGTTTGTATCAATCCGCTTGATAGACAAAAAGCAGGTTCGGTTGGTCCTGCCATGCCGGGTTTTGAGATTAAGATAGTAGATGATGAGTTAAATGAGCTTCCAAGAGGAGAGATAGGAGACATTATAGTTCATGGCGATAATGTAATGATTGGATATTTAAATCGCCCCGAAGCTACAGAAGAGACAATAATAAACGGTTGGCTTTTAACAGGAGATATGGGGTATATGGATGAAGATGGATATCTCTATATTGTAGATAGGAAAAAAGATTTGATTATCTCAAAGGGCATAAATATATACCCAAGAGAGATAGAAGAGACTATAGAGTCATTTGAGGGTGTAGCTATGAGTGCCGTGATTGGGATACCTGATGAAAATAGTGGAGAGATACCAGTAGCCTATATAGAGACAGAAGATGGCAAAGAGATTGACATCAAAGAGCTAAAGAGATATCTCAAAGCAAAACTGGCTAATTATAAGATCCCAAAACATATACATATTATAGATGAACTTCCCAAAAATGCTACGGGCAAGGTGCTAAAGAGAGTATTGAAGGAGAGGTTGGCTCAAAAGTAGGCATTTCCCAATTACCAATAACTAATAACTAATACACCAATACACTACTTCTTGTTTCTCTGCGTTACATATATTTATGAGGCGATATTTCATACTCTTATAATCCCCTGAATTTAATAACTTTCTGTTAATATGTAGTACCTTGTGCACAGTATCTTTAATGAAGGGGTAAAACAATGACACATGTGGTAACCGAACATCCCTATTTTGGTGTGTTTGTATTATTCGTTTTGACTATGGTGGCGTTTCCGGCTACCTTGGTATTGGCTAGATATGTGAGTAGAAAACTCGCCAAACTTGAAACTGAGAAATTGAAAATGTCAATATATGAGTGTGGACCTGAGCCTGATAAACAACCTAACAGAATATCGGTTCAATTCTACCTCATAGCTCTGCTTTTTATTCTGTTTGATGTAGAGATTATATTTATGTTTCCTTGGGCGATTGATTTTAAGCTACTTGGTTGGTTTGGTTTTGTAGAGATGATACTTTTTATCGCTCTTTTGGCGATTGGATTTGTATATGCATGGAAGAAAGGAGCTCTTGAATGGCACAGCATCAGGTAAATTATGCCTCCAATGGAGGATTACCGGTAGCACTTACTACGGTAGATAAACTTTTAAACTGGGGTAGATCCAACTCTTTGTGGCCTCTTACTTATGGTTTGGCTTGTTGTGCTATCGAAATGATGGCTTCAGGTGCAAGTAGATTTGACTTTGACCGAATGGGAGTCATATTTCGTGCTTCTCCACGACAGGCTGATGTAATGATTTTGGCTGGGACACTATCCAAAAAACATGCTGAATTTGCAAGAAGATTATATGACCAGATGGCAGAGCCAAAGTGGGTAATCTCTATGGGTAGTTGTGCAAATACCGGTGGTATGTTTAATACTTATGCCACAGTGCAGGGGGTTGATAGAATAATTCCAGTGGATATCTATCTACCCGGTTGTGCTCCTAGACCGGAGACACTGCAGTATGCGATGATGATGCTTCAGAAAAAGATTCGCAGAGAGTCTGCGGATATGAATAAAAACAGAAAGCAGAGGTTTGTATAATGAGAAGATATACTCCAAAAGATAATGTTCAAAAAAGAGCCAAATATAATGACAGATATTGGGTGGCTCCCATAATACCCAGAGTTGATGTGAGTGAAGATGAGCATTTTGCATCAGTATCTAAAATAATCTCTGAGAGTGTTGAATTGCTTGATAGTTATATTGAGCTTGGGCAGTTGGTATTAGAAATCAAGCCGGAGCAGAATATTGATGCTATTACAGCACTCAAAGAGGAGTGTGGATACTCTGTATGCTCTGAACTTAGTGCTATTGATTATCTATCTCAAGATGGTGAATTTGAGATATTTTATCAATTCTTGAATATGACAGAGAGAAAAAGAGCCAGAATTATTACAAGAATAAAAGAGAATCAATCTATTGAGAGTATTGTGCCTCTATATGATATGGCAAAATTTGCTGAGCGAGAAATGTATGATATGTTTGGTATATATGTAAATAACCATCCATATCTAAAAAGAATCATTATGCCAGACGATTGGGAAGGGCATCCACTTCGCAAAACTTATCCGCTTGAGGGTGATGAATTTGCCTCATGGTATGAGGTAGATAAAATCTTTGGCAAAGAGTATAGAGATATTATCGGACCGGAAAACAGAGATCCGGCAAGAGTGGATAGATATGATACTCAAAGATTTGCAAGAGTTGGTAAAGAGGTGCCATTTGGTGCAGACCCATCATTGGTAGATACTACTGAGACACCTATTGAGTATAGTTCTGCACCTCTATCTGATTATAATAAGGGTCCGCACAAGACTCTTGATAAAAGAAAATAGGAGAGAGTGTATGCAACAGCCAAATAAATTAAGACCCTTTTTCGAAAACCTAAATTTCGAAAGAGATGATAATACAATGGTAATCAACTTTGGTCCTCAGCACCCTTCAGCACACGGTCAGCTTAGATTGGTGCTTGAGCTTCAAGGTGAGCAGGTAGTAAAAGCATATCCGGATATCGGATACCTGCATAGAGGGATTGAGAAGATGGCGGAGAATATGATATATAATGAGTTTCTCCCTACCACAGACAGACTCGATTATATAGCATCTACTTCAAACAATTACGCTTTTGCTTTGGCAGTAGAGAGATTAATTGGAGTAGAAGCCCCAAGAAGAGCTCAGGTAATTAGAACGATGCTACTTGAGCTAAATAGAATTATCTCTCACCTCTTTTTCCTTGCTACTCATGCACTTGATGTGGGTGCTATGTCAATTTTCCTCTATGCTTTTAGAGAAAGAGAGTTTGCAATGGATTTGATGGAGGATTATTGTGGAGCCAGACTTACACACTCAGCAGTCAGAATTGGTGGAGTGCCATTGGATTTGCCAGATGGTTGGTTGGAAAATCTGGCTAGATTTTTGGATAAGCTTCCATCTCAAATCAAACTCTATGAAGATCTATTGACAGAGAACAGAATCTGGAAAATGCGTCTGGAAAATGTAGGTATTGTTACACCAGAACAGGCTCTAAGTTGGGGATGCTCTGGTATTATGCTCAGAGGTTCAGGAATTAAATATGATATCAGAAAAGAAGAGCCTTATGAGCTATATAGTGAGCTTGATTTTGATATCCCGGTAAGTGATAGATGTGATAGTTACGGAAGATATCGCCTATATATGGAAGAGATGAAAGAGTCTATCAAGATACTAAGACAACTTATTGATATGTATTATACAACTGATTCTCAATTAATGGCTCACGCTCCAAGATATATCTCTGCTCCAAAAGAGGAGATTATGACTCAAAACTATGCTTTGATGCAGCACTTTGTGCTTGTAACTCAGGGGATGAGACCTCCAAAAGGCACAGTTTATGCTCCAACAGAGTCTCCAAAGGGTGAGCTGGGATTCTTGATTAGAAGTGAGGGAGAGCCGTATGCTTATAGACTCAAATGTAGAGCTCCAAGTTTTTTCCATACAGGAATATTACAAGATATTTTACCTGGCACATATATAGCTGATGTTGTTACTATTATAGGTAGCACAAATATAGTATTTGGTGAAGTTGATAGATAGATCAACGGTAGAAAGGATTAGATATGCAAAGATATGATTTAAGACACTTAAAAGATAACTTTTATGACCGTATGATCGAATTGATTGAGAATGATTTAAAAAATGATGAGGTAGGAATTTTTCTCTTTGAGATAGGTGATTTTTCTCCTATTCAAAAGAGTGCCGATATTGTCAAAGAGCATGGTCATGAGTTACTCAATTCACTCAAGTTCAATGAAGTAGATTGGACTATTGTCGTCAGAAAAAAGGGTAAATAATGGCAAAGGTAATTCTCTCTACTTGGCGGGGTGAAGAGATAGATAACAGAGGCAAACCGTTAGAGGATTGGGCAGAATCTGGCTACAAAGTGCCTGAAACTTATGATGCTGATACTAAAAGTAGGGCATTTATAGGTTGGGATGGAGTAGTTATTTTTGATGAAAATATAGATGCTGTCCGTCTGGCTATGGAGTATGCTGCTCAGTATCAAAAATATTCTGAAGCTTGTGGTAGATGTGCTCCTGGTAGATGGGGAGGCAGAATTTTATATGATTTGCTTGATAAGATTGCCAGAGGCGAGGGTAGCTTTGAAGATATAGAGCATCTAAAAGAGGTATCTCAAACAATGATGCTAACCTCAAAATGTGAAATTGGTAGAACTGTGCCAAAACCAATTTTGGATTTGATGGAAAAATATAAAGAGCAGTTTGATGAGTGTATAACTGAAAATAAAAAATCCAAAGAGTATGATGAGCAGAGAGGTTATATAGCCAAAATTACTGCTCCTTGTATGGATATGTGTCCATCTCATGTAGATATCCCTGCATATATTGAAGGGGTTAGAGATATGGTATTTACCGATTCTTTACAAGCTACAAGACAGACTATGCCTTTGGCTCACACTTGCGGAAGAGTATGCCCACACCCTTGTGAAGATGCGTGTAGAAGAGCAAATCTTGATGAGCCTGTATCAATTATGGAGCTTAAAAGACTTGGTGCCGATTATGAGACAGACCACGGATTGGGATTTTTACACCCACAAGAGCCTAAACCTCTCAGAAATGACGGTAAAAAGGTGGCTATTGTTGGAGCAGGTCCGGCTGGACTTACAGCTGCTTACTATTTGGGGCTTGAAGGTATAAAAGTAGATATCTTTGAAGAGCTTCCAGTATTGGGTGGTGAAGTTGCAGTTGGAGTTCCTCAATACAGAATGCCAATTGAAAAATATAACAAAGATATTGAGCTTGTTACATCACTTGAAGCGGTTGATGTATATACCAATCATAAAGTAGATGCCAATAGACTTAAAGAGTTGGATAAAGAGTATGATGCAGTCCTTCTTGCATTTGGAACAAGATTATCCAAAAAAGTAAGAGCGGAGAATGAAAGAGAGGATATGGAAGGGTATTGGGGAGCTATCTCAATGCTTGACAAAGTAAATCTCTGGCACAAATATAAAATCGGCTCTCCGGCATCAAATGAACTCAAAGATAAGGTAGTAGTCTGTGTAGGTGGTGGATTTACCTCTATGGATGTGGTTAGATGCTCAATCAGAGAGGGTGCCAAAAAGGTAATAATGCTATATCGTAGAGATGAAAAAACCATTATCAGAAATACTACTTATGAAGAGTATCACGAAGCAGTAGAGGAGGGGGTTGAGTTTATATTCCACTCTGCTGTTTCTAAAATTGTAGATGAGAATAACAAACTTAAAAAGCTTATTGTAAATCGCTTTGAATTGGTGCCTGATCCAAATGGCGGCAGACCACAACTGGTCAAAATTGAAGGAGGAGACTTCGAGATAGAGTGTGATTGGCTAATACCAGCGGTATCTCAATCTGCTGATTTGAGCATATTGCCAGAGGAGTGGAACCTTGAGCTTACAAGTTGGAATACACTTCTTACAAATGGAAGAGATTATATGACAAGTCGTCCGGGACTCTTTGCTGCCGGAGATTGTGAATATGGACCTATGACAATAGTCAATGCCGTAGGACAAGCCAAAAGAGCAGCATCTGTAATCTCAAGATATATATATGATGGCAAAGTATCACTCACTGATGAAGAGATTATGGAAGATCATCTAAACAGACTCAAAGTTTATGACAAAAATGAAAAAATTACAGGTTGGATGCCGGGTATTCCAAGAAATGTGAGTGAAAAGCTTGAAGTAGATGAGAGAAAAGATAATAACCTTGAAGTAAATCTTGGATTTACAGGCGAACAGGCTGTGGCTGAAGCTGAAAGATGTATGAGATGCTATTACATTTCTATGGTGGCGGTGTGATATGAGTAGTCAAAAAAAAGAAATTACTATCACAATTGATGGTAAAGAGATAAAGACGCAGTGGGGTAAAACAATCCTTGAAGTAGCCAGAGAAAATGGGATATATATTCCTACTATGTGCTATTTGACAAAAGTTGAGCCTATCGCCTCTTGCCGTATGTGTGTGGTCAATGTCGAGGGGGTAGATGGTATGATACTCTCTTGTCAAGAAAAGGCTGTCGATGGTGCAGTAATTAATACAAATACAGCTGATATTTGGCGAGAGAGACAAAAGATTATGGAGCTTTATGATGTCAATCACCCGCTTGAGTGTGGAGTGTGCGACAAAAGCGGTGAGTGTGAATTGCAAAATAAAACCCTTGAATTTGAAGTAGATACACAGGAATTTACCGCAAAAGATCAGCATAGACCTACACAAAACTGGGGATTTATCAGTTATGATCCATCTTTGTGTATTATGTGTGAAAGATGTGTAAGAGTCTGTAATGAGATTGTAGGTGATGAAGCTCTCCAAATCAGTGTAGGCGGATATAAATCTACAATTGTAAATGTAAAACAAGATGATGACTGTATGGAGTGTGGAGAGTGTATGGCTGTATGTCCGGTTGGTGCATTGGTAAGCACAGATTTTAAATACTCTTCCAATGCGTGGGAACTTTCTCCAATTCCGGCAAGTTGTAGCCATTGTAGCAGTCATTGTCAATTATATTATGAAGTAAAACATGAATCTATTGATAATCCTCAAGAGAAAATTTACAGAGTAACAAATGAGTTTGAGTATAGCTCACTGTGTGGAGCAGGGCGATTTGCATTTGATTTTGAAAATAGAGTCAATGCCAAAGATAAAGAGGCATTCAACAAAGCAGTAGATGCTCTTAAAAAGGCTGAAACGATAAGATTTGCTTCTGTAATTACCAATGAAGAGGCTCTGTTACTACAAAAAATATCTCAAATCAGCGGTGCAAAACTTGTATGTGATGATGCTTATGCTTACTCCCAATTTATAAAAGCATACTCCCAAACATCAGGCAAGAGATTTTACGGTAGCGATTTAAAGAGTTTATCAAAATCTCAAATGAGTATTGTTCTTGGCACAAGATTGTATGATGATGCTCCAATGGTAAAGTATCACTTGGCAACATCAGTCAAAAGAGAAAAAGCTCAAGTTGCTTATCTACATCCGATTGAAGATAAAAGATTACAAAATCTTGTAACAAAATTTGTAAAATATGAGCCGGGTAGTGAAGAGGGAGTAGTAGCACTTTTGGCAAATATATTAATAGACAAGAGTAAATTGGATGAAGATGCCAAAAAGTGGCTTGATAATTTGGATATTGGATATATCAGTGCTGAGAGTAATGTATCAGAAGAGGAGTTGGATGAAATTAAGGCTATGATGTGGAAGAAAAAAAGTTTCACACTGATAGCCGGTGAAGATTTATACAAACATCCAAAAGCCAAAAATATAGCCAAAATTCTTGGATTGATAGATAGATACAGCAATTTTGAACTATTGATTATCCCTCCTGCTTCCAATACAATGGGAGTATCTTTGATATGTGATTTGAGTGATAAAGCATCAGGTTACACTGTTGGATATAACTCTGTCGGAGATTTTGTAATGAGCAGTTTGGGTGATGGTGATATAGATATGCCGGCACTCAACCAACAAGAGGGGACATTCACGACGATAGATAAAAGGGTTGTACCTACAAATCCGGCTCTTGGTTACAATGGCTATGAGTTGCTTGATATTGCAAGAGAGGCATTTGGATTAAATTATGAATATATTATTGATTTGACATCTCAATTGCCAGAAGAGAAGGGCTTTAAAAATATAGCTTTTGATAATTTGCCTGATGAGTTTGGTATAGATGGTGAGAATAAGAGAGGCTATCTTATAGACAATAGCGAAGTATCTTCAAAACTGTTACCTGATGATACTGATGATATAGAGAGTTTTGACGGAACAATCGTATATCTATGTAATGATAGAGGAAACTTCAATCCATTTACAAACAAAAGTAAAATGTTTGAAAACAGAGGAGAACTTAGAGGCTCCAAGCAGTTTGCAACAGCTGCAAAAATATCTGATGGGGATATAGTCAAATTCAAAGTTGCTGATATTGAATTTGAAAGAGTGTTTAGCATTGATACATCTTTGAAAGGAACTATAGCTTTAAACCCAATTTACGATATCGGATTAAGTAGTTTTGCGATATCCTCATATAGATTTAACAAAGCTAAAATTGAAAAAGTAGGTAGAAGCAATGAGTAAAAATGAAATTACGATAATAATCGACGGTAAAGAGTGCAAGACTCAAGAGGGTGAATATATCCTTAATGTTGCACGAGCCAACGATATATTTATCCCTGCGATTTGTTATTTGACGAGGTGCTCACCAACCCTTGCTTGTCGCCTCTGCCTTGTTGAAGCTGACGGCAAGAGAGTTTATGCCTGTAATGCAAAAGCAAAAGAGGGTATGAATGTAACAACCGTTAGCGAAGAGATAATGGAAGAGCGACGGGCTATAATGGAGGTGTATGATGTAAATCATCCATTGCAGTGTGGCGTATGCGACCAGCACGGAGAGTGTGAACTGCAAAATTATACACTTGAGCTGGAGGTTGATTCTCAAAGCTTTGCAATACGAGATACTTTGAGAGAGACGAAAAACTGGAGTAGCGTATTACACTATGATGCAGGTCTTTGTATCGTCTGTGAAAGATGTGTAACTGTTTGTAAAGATATGATAGGTGACAGTGCCATAAAAACTGGCAAAAGAGGTGGTGACGCTGTAGATAAAGCATATAAAGAGACAGCACCAAAAGATGCCTATGCTATGTGGAATAAATTGCAAAAATCTATCATTGTCCCAAGTAATGGCACAGAGCATACAAACTGCTCAGATTGTGGTGAATGCACCGCAGTATGTCCGGTAGGTGCATTGACAGAGAGAGATTTTGTATATAAAGCCAATCCTTGGGAGCTAAAAGAGACACCGGCAACCTGTATGCATTGTAGCAGTGGATGCCAAATCTATTATGAGACACGCTTTGACTCTATTGATAATACAGAGGAGAAGATATTTAGAGTCAAAAATGAGTGGAATTATGTATCTCTATGTGGAGCAGGTAGATTTGCCTATGATTTTGAAAACAGAGATGCCAAAAAAGACCCACAAGCTCTAAAGGATGCTGTAGAAGCAATTAAAAAAGCCAAAACAATCAGATTTAATAATATGATTACAAATGAAGAGGCTTTAATGCTACAGACTCTAAAAGAGAAGTTTGGAGTAAAACTTTACAATCCTTATGCAAGAGCATATCAGAAATTTATGGAGCATTACGCAAAAGAGAGTGGTCATAACCTCTATCCAAATGATTACAAAGAGATAATGCAAGAGTGCGATTTTGTAATATCTATTGGAAGTAAGCTTAGAAATGATAATCCAAATGCAAGATATGCCTTTAATAATGTCCAAAAGATGAATAAAGGTTCAGCTCTTTATTTCCATCCGGTAGGAGATAAACTTATTCCGACATTTGGTAAAACTGTAGAGACTTTTGAGCATAATCCTGGAGATGAAGAAGCAGTACTATATCTTATCTTAGATCTCTTTGCCGATAAGAGTAAATTACCAAAAGCAGTTGTAGATTATCTATCCAAATTCCACGAAACACGCAAGAAGACCATCAAAGAAAAAGTGATGAAAGATGTAGTGGAAAAGGTAGTCGATAAAGAGACAGGTGAAGAGAAAGAGGTCAAGAAAAAAGTCCCACAGATGGTAGAAAAAGAGGTAGAGTATGATTATAACCTCTTGGTTGAAAGAGTTGGCGGTGATGCTGAAAATTTCAATGAAACTTTTGAGAAACTCAATAAGAAAAAGACAAGTTATGCATTGATTGCAGGTGAAGATCTCTACTACCATCCAAACAGTGACAATATTGCCAGGCTTATAGCTTTGATTGAAAAATGCAGTGATATGAAAATAGTATTTGTGCCACCAAAAGGTAACTCTATGGGAGTATCACTCATTTGTGATTTGGATGATGAAGCAGAGGGCTTTACTGTCGGATATAATGAGCCTGGTGATTACAGACTCTCTGCCCTTGGTGATGGTGATATAGATATGCCGGCAATCAATCAGCAAGAAGGCACAATGGTAATTATGAATAAAAGAGTCGTGCCTACCAATGCAGCATTAGAGTATAATGGATATGAACTCAATGATATTATGAATGAGTTGGGAGTTGGTAAAAGATTGACCATTGACTGGACAGAAGAGTTACCGCTTGAAAAAGGCTTCCAAAAAGTCAAATTTGATGATTTGCCTAATCATTATCTAAATGATGGGACAGAAGTCAGAGGTTATGAGCTATCTTCTATCAACAGTAGAGCAAAAGGCACAAATCCTAGAAAAATAGATGACAAGACTGCTCTTAAAAGTGCTGATATAGCATATAGAAGCAATCCTCAAAGACAATTTAATGACTTTACTGACAAAGCTCATCAAATTTTTGAAAAGTTTGCACTGTATGCTTCACCAGAGAGGGCAAAAGAGCTTGGTGAAAAGGTAGAGGTAACAATTAACGACAAATGTATTACTCTTGATGTTATCGAGGATGATAGAATGAGTGGTAGTATTGTAGAGATTCCTGACTTTATTAGTTCAGCTGATGTGATTTCACTGTTTGGTGATAGTCGCTATGCAAAAGTAACAATTAAAAGGGTGTAGAAATGGATGGATATATCGTAGGAACGATTATAAAAGCTATTCTGGTATTGGCAATCATTTCTGCTTTGGCAGGATTTGGAACATATATCGAGAGAAAAATCTTGGCATTTATGCAAAGAAGATTAGGACCTATGCATGTAGGACCTTACGGATTGCTTCAATTGGCAGCTGATGGTATCAAACTCTTTACAAAAGAGGATTTTATACCAAGTGGGGCTAACAAATTTATATTTATGCTCGCTCCGGTTATTACGGCAGCTACAGCATTTATAGCTCTTGCTGCAGTTCCATTGTTACCTGAATTTAATCTGTTTGGTATAGAGGTTAGACCTATTATTTCAGATTTAAATATAGGTATATTATTTGTGCTTGGTATGATGGCAGCTGGACTTTATGGACCACTATTGGCTGGTATGTCTCAAAGAAACAAGTGGGGTTTGCTTGGTTCAGCAAGAACAGCAATTCAATTTTTGAGTTATGAAGTAGTAACAGGCTTATCCTTACTGGCACCTATTATGATAGTAGGCTCACTCTCTTTGATAGATTTTAACAATTATCAAAGTGGCGGTATTACTCACTGGTTGATTTGGCAGCAGCCGTTGGCATTTATTCTGTTTATCATTGCAGGATTTGCTGAGACAAACAGAACTCCATTTGACCTGTTGGAGCATGAAGCTGAAATTGTAGCCGGATATGCTACAGAGTACAGCGGTATGAGATGGGGAATGTTCTTTATAGGTGAGTATGCCAATATGATTACTATTGGATTCTTGGCAGCTCTTATTTTCTTTGGAGGATTTAACAGCTGGGGCTTTATACCAGGAGGTTTGGCAATTATTCTGAAAGTATCATTCTTCTTCTTTTTGATGCTTTGGGTGAGAGCCTCTTGGCCTCATATAAGACCTGATCAGTTGATGTGGCTATGTTGGAAAGTGTTGATGCCGTTGGCGGTAATCAATGTGACTCTCACAGGTCTTTGGATGATGATATAAGGAGGAGCTAATGAGTATGGAAGAGTTTAAAGACAGGAATGTTGGTGTCCAAAACTATAGAATGTTGGATTTGGAGCCTAATCCTGAAACAGGAATGGACAAATTTAAACAGGTAGTAAAAAGAAGTGTCAAATTAGAGCTTTTTACAGGATTGAAAGTAACTTTTAGAGAGATGTTTAATGCACTCTTTAGAGGTGAAATGCATACAACCAAGTATCCATTTGAAAAATTGCCTATATCTCCACGATACAGAGCAATTCATGAGATGAAAAGATTGCTAGAAAGTGGTCATTACAGATGTATCGGATGTGGTCTGTGTGAAAAAATATGTATTGCAAACTGTATCAGAATGGATACAAGATATGATGAAAATCAGAGAAAAGAGGTAAGTGAATATACCATCAACTTTGGTAGATGTATCTTTTGTGGATACTGTGCAGAGGTTTGTCCGGAATTGGCAATTGTTCATGGTGGCAGATATGAGACTGCCAGTGAGCAAAGAGCCAGTTATTCTACATTTGAAGATATGCTTACTCCATTGGATCAATTGGCTCAGCAGAGCGAATATCCTGGATTTGGAGCAGTATCAGCAGATGCGGACGAAAAAATCAAAAAAACGCCGCTGGCATATTAAGGAGAGGCAATGGAAACATTCGCATTTTATTTTCTTGCGATATCAATAACTATACTTTTTACTATTACCGTATGGAGCAAAAATATTCTCAATGCCATGACGGCATTGGCTGCGGGAATGATATTGATATCTGGACTGTTTTTTATACTCAGAGCAGATTTCTTGGGTGTTGTTCAGCTGATAGTATATGTAGGAGCTGTAATGGCTCTGTATGCATTTGGTATGATGTTCTTTGATGCTACAGGCACTGTGAAAGAGAAGAACAGACCAAACTTTACAGTTTTACTTTTGGGTGTATTGACAGCTGTTTTATTAGTGGGTATCTTTACTGCTCCGACACTTATCAATGGAGTTCCGTCATTCTATCCTGAAATGGCAGGTGCTACAAATCCTCAGGCAGTGGGATTGGTGCTGTTTACCAAGTATCTTGTTCCATTTGAAGTAGCAGCTATTATGCTACTTGTTGCTATGATTGCCGGAATTATATTAGCAGGTAAAAAGATGGATAACAGTATCTCAAGAATGAGTGAAGAGGAATTGAAAGCTCAACTAGAAAAGGATAGCAAATGATAGGATTGGGTCACTATCTTATATTGGCATCTATACTTTTTGCCATAGGTTTGGTAGGAGTAATCAGAAGAAAAAATCTTCTGATGCTCTTTTTTGCTACAGAGATTATGCTAAATGCCGCAAATGTGGCATTTGCAGCAATTTCAAGCTATCATAATGATTTGACAGGACAGATGTTTGCATTTTTTATTGTAGCTGTAGCAGCAAGTGAAGTGGCAGTCGGATTGGGATTACTTATTTTGTTATACAAAAAATATGGTAGTCTCGATTTAGATGATTACACTATGTTGAAGGGGTAAAGATGGAATCATTGGTATATATAGCACTATTTTCGCCGTTAGTTGGTTCACTGTTTGCGGCAATGTTTGGAATGTCTCCCAAAAAACAGATTACGGGTATAGTAACATCTATTTTACTGTTTATATCATTTTTGGCATCTGTCAATCTACTTATGTATGTATGGGAGAATGGTCCAATTCATGTAAAATTGATGGATTGGATAGTTGCCGGTGATATGTATATTCCGTTTGGATTTAATGTAGATCAGGTAACTGCTGTAATGATGACAGTTGTGACTACTGTATCAACTGTGGTTCATATCTATTCGAACGGATATATGGAGCATGACAAAGGTTTCAACAGATTCTTCTCATACTTGTCAGCATTTGTTTTTTCTATGATGGTGCTTGTAATGAGTGATAACTTCCTTGGTCTGTTTATAGGTTGGGAAGGTGTTGGAGTCTGCTCTTGGTTGCTGATTGGATTTTGGTATCACAAAGAGGATGTTACAAGAGATGTAAATCCTTCTATCTCTCCTGCATGGGCAGCAAATGAAGCATTTATCATGAATAGAATTGCTGACCTTGGTATGCTTGTAGGAATATTTTTGATTTATTGGAATGTAGGCTCTTTGCAGTATGATGAAGTATTTAAAGCTGTGCCTTCAATGAGTCACGGATTACTTGTAGCTATCGGAATATTCCTCTTTATTGGTGCAATGGGTAAATCAGCTCAATTCCCACTCCATACTTGGCTTGCAGATGCAATGGAGGGTCCTACACCGGTTTCTGCATTGATTCACGCTGCTACAATGGTAACAGCCGGAGTTTATCTGGTAATCAGAGCAAATCCTTTATACTCTGAAATTCCTGAAGTCAGCTATTTTATAGCACTTGTGGGAACATTTGTAGCAATTTTTGCTGCTTCAATGGCACTTGTAAACAGAGATTTAAAGAGAATTATCGCCTACTCTACACTGTCACAGCTTGGATATATGTTTGCAGCTGCCGGTCTTGGAGCTTACTGGGTAGCACTTTTCCACCTTGCAGCACACGCATTCTTCAAAGCACTTCTATTCTTGGGTGCCGGTAATGTAATGCATGCTATGCATGATGAGCTTGATATATTCAAGATGGGTGGATTGAAAAAAGTAATGAGATGGACTTATATATATATGGGTGTAGCTTCACTTGCTCTTTGTGGTATCTGGCCACTAGCTGGATTCTTCTCAAAAGATACAATTTTGGAAGTTGCATTCAATGAGCATACATATATTATATGGTTCGTATTGTGGTTGACTGCCGGTATGACAGCATTTTACAGCTTTAGATTGGTATTCTTGACATTCTGGAGTGATGAGAGATATAAAAAGTATGGTTTCCATCCTCATGAAGTCCAAAACTATGTATTGTGGGCAATGTTGCCTCTTGGAATTTTGGCTATAATCTTTGGTTGGTTCAAAGAAGACTTTGTAGAGTTTGTAATAAAACTCTTACCGGCTTATGAGATGAGTGAGCATACAGAGCATATGGTTACCACACTTACTGTATTGACTATGTTTATAGCACTTGGTGGTATTTGGGTAGCATTTAAAATGTATTCAGAGAGACTTGTAAGAAAAGAGAAGGTTGAAAACAGTCGTATCTATAAAATTCTTTCAAATCAATACTATATACCTGTATTTTATGAAAGAGCAATATCCAAGCCTTATGCAGAGCTTTCAGATATAGCATGGAAAGAGGTTGATATGCAGGTAGTTGATGCTACAGTTGATGGAATTGCTCATATCATAGAAGATAGCGGTGAAGCATCGGTGCAGGTACAGAGTGGTAATTTGTCAGATTATCTGAACTGGATGGCAATAGGTGTAATACTACTTACCATCTTAGCAGCGATTGCCGCACTATAATAAGGAGAGGATAGATGGAAAATATATTAAGTGTATTGATATTCTTCCCGCTACTAGCGGCTGTTTTGGGCTTGCTGGTAGATGAGAAGAGTATTCGGACTTATGGTATCAGTGTAGCAGCAGTTGAGTTTCTGCTCTCACTGTGGTTATGGATGGCATTTGACCCAAATAACAGTGGTTTTCAGTTTATAGAGTATGTGCCACTTGTGAGTGATTTTGGTATCAATTACTATCTCGGAGTTGATGGAATCAGCCTCTTTATCGTGATTATGGCTACACTGATGACATTGATAGGCATTGTGGCTTTGAGTATAGAAAAAGACTTAAAGAATATGATTATTACTCTTCTTTTTCTTGAAGTTGCAATGGTAGGAGTATTTGTATCATTGGATGTAATTGTATTCTATCTCTTTTGGGAGTTTTCATTGGTTCCAATGCTGTATATAATTGGTGCATGGGGAGGAGAGAAGAGAGTTTATGCAGCTATCAAATTCTTCCTTTATACATTTGCCGGTTCTTTGATTATGTTGGTTGGAATACTTTATATAGCATATATCTATCACAGTGTATCCGGTGTATGGAGTTTCTCACTTACAGATTGGTATGCTTTGGTATTGCCATTAGATGTGCAAAAATGGCTGTTTTGGGCATTTTTCCTTGGTTTTGCTATCAAGGTGCCAATGTTTCCATTCCACACTTGGCTACCATACGCACACGGTCAGGCACCAACAGTCGGTTCTGTAATCTTGGCAGCAGTATTGCTGAAAATGGGTAGTTACGGTTTTGTAAGATTTTCACTGCCACTGTTCCCTGATGCATCAGTAGCTTATATTATGCCAATAGCTGTAATTGCTATTATTATGATTATATATACTGCAATGGTTGCTTATGCACAAAAAGATATGAAGCAGGTAATTGCATACTCTTCAATATCTCATATGGGTGTAATCATTATTGGAACATTTGCAATGAATGCAGAGGGTATTACTGGTTCAATATTCCAAATGCTCTCTCACGGTATAGTCTCAGGTGCCTTGTTCTTGCTTGTTGGAGTAATTTATGACAGAAGACATACTAAACTTATGAGTGAATTTGGCGGACTTGCGTCAGTGATGCCAAAATATGCCGTCATTTACGGAATTATGCTGATGGCATCAGTAGGTTTACCACTTACAATAGGATTTATTGGTGAATATCTATCACTTGCCGGATTCTTTGCAATATCTCCTGTGATGACTCTATTGGCAGGGACTTCTATTATTTTGGGTGCAGTTTATATGCTCTCTTTATATAAGAAGTCATTTTTTGGTCCCGTTACAAATGAAGAGAATAAGAAATTGAAAGATTTGGATTCAAAAGAGTTGACTGCATTGATACCATTGGTTGCTCTTGTAGTATGGTTGGGTGTATATCCAAAACCTGTATTGGTGCCTATTGATAACAGTGTAAAGGCTTTGGTATCATTTATGCATGAAAAAGCTCAGACTCCGGCTGCAAAGTCGATAATCAGAGTCAGTAAAAGCGGCAAGGAGGCAAAATAATGTTACAGGCAGTAAATGTAAGTATGGCATCACTTAATTTGACAACACTATCACCTATGTTGGTAGCAGTTGGTGGTGCATTGCTGATATTAATCATAGATTTGTTGAAAAAGGATATGACAAAGAGCCTATATGTGATGCTCTCCGTACTCATCCTTTTTGTTGATTTTGGTGCTGTTTTGAGTTTGAGTATCAATGAAAGAGGTCTGTTTGATTTGATGCTGATTGATGGTATATCCATTGTTTCTCAATTGATTATTCTTTTGGCATCAATGCTGTTTATACCGTTGGCACTTACTCAAAAGAGATTTCATGAATATGCATATCCTGAGTATTTTGCTCTGTTTCTGTTTATGGTAGCCGGTTTTCAGTTTATGGTAGCTACTGATAATTTGATTTTGATATTCATAGGTCTTGAGACAGCATCTTTGGCTCTTTATACTATGATTGCCATGCACAATACAAGAGGCTCTCATGAAGCAGCAATCAAGTATTTTACAATGGGTGCTATGGCAGCAGGATTTTATGTAATGGGTTCAGCTGTAATTTATGGTATCAGTGGAACTGTTGAGCTTTCTGAAGTATCAAAAATATTATTGGAAAGAATGTCAGAAGCAGGTATTGCTCTTCCGATTATCGGTGCTTCAATACTGCTTTTGGTAGCTATCGGATTTAAGGTTTCTTTGATGCCTTTCCACATGTGGACACCGGATGTTTATGAAGGTTCCAGTGCTCCAATGGCGGGATATATGTCTATCGTGCCAAAATTGGCAATGATGGTAGTGGCTATCAGAGTATTGAGCTTCTATATAGATATAGGTATGGAGCCTGTAAGATATATGGTAATTGCTTTGGCGGTTGTTACTATGACATTTGCCAATATTATGGCACTTGTGCAGTTTGATGTCAAAAGAATGTTGGCATACAGCTCAATTTCACATGCCGGTTTTGTAATGGCGGCATTGGCACTTGATACAACAAAAGCATACAGTGGTATATTCCTATACTATGGTTTGTTCCTCTTTACAAACCTTGGTGCATTTACAATGCTTTGGATTACAAGACACAAGCAGAAGAAATACCATTCAAGATTTCATCATCCTTATGAGAAGTTTGCCGGATTAATTCACAGTGCTCCTATGGGTGCTGTCATTATGGCTATCTTTATGCTCTCTTTGACAGGTGTACCACCATTTAGTCTGTTTTGGGGTAAAATGTATATCATCAGTGCCACAGTAGATGCCGGATATATTTGGCTTGCTGTTATTATGGCACTAAATAGTGCTATTGCAGCATACTACTATTTGAAACTGGTTGTATATATGTTCCTCAAGCCAAAACCGGAAGGTGTAGAAGCTATTGGTGTAAATTCATCTAGACCTCTTATTGTGATTGTAGGAATTGCAGCAGCAGTTACTACATTCTCAGTATTTTTGATGGAGCCAATGCTGTCATATATCAACTATATGGTTAGCGTAAGCGGTTATTAATACTACAAAAGAGCCGATTTTGGCTCTTTTTATCCCCTAAATTCTCTACAAATTTTTCATTCAATCCAATTAAGATATAATAAAACAATTTTTACCAAAAGGTGCAAAAAGTATGATTTTAAGTAATATAAATATTGAGCTTTATTTAAGTGCATATTTAATCGGTGGTATTCCGTTTGGATATTTGATTGGCAAATATATAGGTGGAGTAAATGTCAAAGAATCAGGCAGTGGCAATATAGGAGCTACAAATGTATTGAGAGTATTGAAAGAAAAAGACCCAAAACTTGCCAAAAAACTGGGTGCATTGACTCTCTTTTTAGATGCTATCAAAGGGGTTGTGGTTTTGCTTGTAGCTATGGCTTTGGGAGCATCGCAGAGTGTGCTTTGGACAGTTGCACTTCTTGCTGTAATAGGACACTGTTTTACTCCATTTTTAAACTTTGAGGGTGGCAAAGGTGTAGCTACAGGATTTGGAGTATTGTTAATACTTCTTCCAATACCGTCTTTGATAGCTTTGGCTGTATGGTTTTTATGTGCCAAATTTTTAAAGATATCATCTCTTTCATCTTTGATAGCTTTGGCTTCGATTTTGGTGGTATCATATATTATCTATCCGGACGGTTTACCAGGAATTGGTGGTTTTGCTCCTCTTTGGATAATTGCATTTATAATATTTTATAAACATATCCCAAATATTGTAAGACTTATCAAAAAAGAGGAGGCAAGGGTAGTTTGATTATTGAGATTGAAAATCTTGTATTTGAAGCTGTTATAGGTATATTGCCTTTTGAAAGAGAGAAGCCCCAAAGGGTAGAGATAGATATTTTAATAGAGTATGATTACCCCTGCAAGAGTTGTGATGATGATTTTATAGATTATGCCAAGCTTGTAGATATTGTCAAAAGAGATATTACAGATAAAAAGTATCTCTTATTGGAAGATGCAATCTATGGTATCAAAACAGCTGTTGGCAAACGATATTTATCAATCAATAAAATAGATATATCTATATGCAAACCTGATATTTTGCCTGATTGCAAAGTCAGAGTCAGAGAAAATTTCATTATATGACAGATTGGAAAAAAGATGCAAGTTTACCGATTGGATAGCAATGAAGATAGAAGAAGTGTTCTAAAAAATATTGGAGTTGAGCCTGGCGGTGTCTCTATAATGGCTGAGAAGATGGAGCTGTTTTGGATATTAATCAAAAATTTGAAAACACCGGCTGCAAATATATTGAAACAGGATGCCCTCAGTATCGGTGCCGAACTTGCAGTGCCAAGAGGGACTGTTACATGCTCTCACAAAAGTGTTGATTGTATATTGATTGCAAACAGAAGCCAAATTTTGAAACTTTCTTACAAAGAGAAGTCTCAGCCGTTTGGATTGAAAAATCTGGCAGATGAATTAAAGAGATATCTGGCAGAGTATGATAGAAAAATCAAAATTATGGGCGTAATCAACGCTAATAATGACAGTTTTTACAGTGGTAGCAGATATCATGATGAAGAAGCAATCACTGCAATAGAGCAGATGATAGAAGATGGAGCTGATATTATTGATATCGGTGCAGTATCATCTCGTCCCGGAAGTGAGCCTGTAAGTGAAGATGAAGAGTTGGGCAGATTTAAAAATATTGCTGATACAGTCAAAGAGTCCAGACTCTATGAAAAGGCACTCTTTAGTATTGACAGTTATTCACCAAAGGTAGTGAAATATGCTTTGGATTGCGGTTTTTCAATCATAAATGATATTACCGGAGCTTCAGATGAGAGAGTTGTAAATTTGGCTGTAGAGTATGGTGCCAAATACTGCATAATGCATATGCAAGGGACCCCTCAAAATATGCAAAAAGACCCCAGATATGATGATGTGGTTGCAGAAGTAGATACATTTTTTGAAGAGAGGATATCATTTTGTGAAGATAGGGGATTAAACAGGAGTGATATCATTCTTGATGTTGGTATAGGCTTTGGCAAAACACTGGAGCATAATATAGCTTTGCTAAAACATCATAAAAACTTTTTAAAGCATGGTTGCGAATTGTTGATAGGTGCGAGTAGAAAATCAATGATTGATATGATTATTCCTACGCCTGTAGAGCATAGACTTCCCGGCACACTGGCAATTCATCTAAAAGCGATACAAAACGGAGCTACAATAGTGCGATGTCATGATGTCAAGGAGCATCTACAGGCTGTAAAAGTCTGGGAAGAGATATAGTATCAGAGGAGAGGATTGTCTCCTCCTTGAAGTTATGCGTATATATTGTCTATATGTTTTTGAAGTAGTGTTTTAGTGTCTCTGAGTAGATTGGCACTATGCTGACTCAAGGCACCATTTTCTACAACAGGAGCTTCGATGAGTCTTTCTATCTCTCTAATAAGAGTCATGAGGTGCTCTACCTCTTTTTTACTGTTTTCATGCAAATCATCAAAGCTAGATACTCTTTCTATCCTGATGGCTCTTCTAAGAGCAGCGTTTTTCTCATCTAGCAATACTTCATATTTGAGTGACAAATCTCTTAAATCTTTGAGATGACTATCAATATTTTCCAAATTCAATTTGCATTGCTCTTTTTCACTCTTGTATTGTGTAGCTTTCTCTTCCAACTCTTTGGCAATCTCTTCATTTTTGGCACTTTGAAGACTTACTTTGATAGAGTAGATAATAATAAATACAAGTATGGCAGATGCTATGGCAACAGCCAATCCTACCTGTGCATTTGTCCCCAAACCGATAACTTCAGAGAGTTTTGATGAAGCTTTTTCCACTGTAGCCATATCAAAAGAGTTTGGTATCATAGGCATACCGGCTTCTTTTGCAGCAAAAGCATACCATCCTGCCAATGTAACAAGACCACCTATAAGTCCCCAGAAGAATGCACCACCTTTGCCTGAAGATAAATCATTTACATATAATTTATCAGCATTCTCTACTGCGGATATATCGGCATTTACAGATGGAAGTTCGCCAATATCTTCATTGTCTATGCCCAGTTGTTCAAGAATCTTTTTACTCTCTTTGATAATAGGCTGAATAGACTCTTTTTCATACTCTTCAAGCTCTTCAATATCCTTTTTTACTGTAGATAGGCACTCATAGACTTCTGAGTCTGCACTCTCTACTATTTTACGGGCATATTCAACCTTTTGTTCAGGAGTGTTTGGCACTGTAATTTCAGGCTCTTTTTCACTCTCATGGCTCTCATCAGAATCAGTGGGCTTTTCATCCTCTTTTGAATCATCACTATCTGTATCATTATCAGACTCTTGAGGAGCTTTATCCTCTTGTGAAGTTTCAGTATCTTCTGTCTCTACCTCTTTGGCGGACTCTCCTGTATCTTTTGTCGTCTCTGTCGTATCGGAGTTTTCTACTCTCTCCTCATCCTGGAGATTTTCTTTCAACTCTTTATCTGACATCTCCCCTCCTTAATTTTCTATTTTGGATAATTGTATCGAATAATTGTAATCAAAAAGCTAAAAGAGATGAAGTAATTAATATATTGTTGATGAGTTCTGGTTAATAAATAGGCTTATGTATAAAAGTAGCCAACTTAAAACAGTATTTGTATATTTTATAAAGGAAATAAGATGGGATAGATACTAACAAAGTAGTATATTTTTAAAGCAAAAGCAGAAGAAAAACTCCTGCTATGCTTTTATATAGAAAATGATGCTTAGTTAGATATTAGCCATTTCTCTTTTCAATAATCTCTTTTGCTACATTTGATGGAACCTCTTCATAATGGTCAAATTCCATAGCATAAGTAGCTCTACCCTGAGTCATAGAACGCAAATCAGTAGAGTATCCAAACATCTCTGCAAGTGGAACAAAAGCATCTACAATTTTATTACCTGCTCTGTCACCCATACCGTTTACCTGACCTCTTCTTTTGGAGATATCACCGATTACATCACCCATATACTCTTCAGGCACTTCTACTTCAACCTTCATCATAGGCTCTAGGATTGCAGGGTCAGCTTTTTTTGCACCCTCTCTAAAGCCCATAGAACCGGCAAGTTTAAATGCCATTTCAGAAGAGTCAACTTCGTGGTAACTACCATCATATAGAGTAACTTTTACATCTTCTACCGGATAACCAGCCTGGATACCTCTTTGCATAGCTTCCTGGATACCTTTATCGACAGCAGGGATATACTCTTTTGGAATTACACCACCTTTAATCTCATCGATAAATTCATATCCGGCACCTTGCTCCTGAGGCTCGATTTTGAGGAATACATGACCATACTGACCTCTACCACCAGACTGCTTGGCATATTTATACTCTTGATTAACAGGAGCTTTGATAGTCTCTCTGTATGCAACCTGTGGAGCTCCAACTTCAGCTTCAACCTTAAACTCTCTCATCATTCTGTCAACAAGGATTTCAAGGTGAAGCTCACCCATACCAGAAATAATTGTCTGACCGGACTCTTCATCAGTTGTTACACGGAAAGATGGATCTTCTTGAGCAAGTTTTTGAAGTGCAATACCCATCTTCTCCTGGTCTGCTTTGGTCTTAGGCTCAACAGCAACAGAGATAACAGGCTCAGGGAACTCCATTCTCTCCAGGATTACTTTATCTTTCTCATCTGCAAGAGTATCACCTGTAAGAGTATATTTAAGACCGACAACTGCACCGATTTCACCGGCATATAGTTCATTAATCTCTTCTCTTTTGTTTGAGTGCATTTTAAGAAGTCTTCCGACTCTCTCTTTTTTACCCTTTGTAGTGTTATATACATAAGAGCCACTGCTCAAAATTCCTCTATATACACGGATAAATGTAAGCTGACCTACAAACGGGTCTGTCATAATCTTAAATGCAAGTGCCGCAAACGGTCCATTGTCGGTAGATTCTACAAATACCTCTTTACCGTCTTCATACTCACCTCTGATAGCAGGAACTTCAGTCGGAGACGGAAGATAATCTACTACAGCATCAAGAAGTGTCTGAACACCTTTGTTTTTAAATGCAGTTCCACAAGTCATAGGAACGATACTCAAATCGATACAACCCTTTTTAAGACCTGCTTTAATCTCCTCTTTTGTAAGCTCTTCACCCTCCATGTATTTATCAAGAAGCTCATCATCAGTTTCAGCAACTGCTTCAATCATCTTCTCTCTATACTCTTCGGCTTTCTCTTGATACTCTTCAGGGATATCTACAACTTCATACTTTTGACCCATCAAAGTCTGGTCATCATCCCAGATGACAGCTTTCATCTCTACAAGGTCAATTACACCCAAAAAGTTCTCTTCAGCACCTATTGGGATTTGGATTGGCACAGGGTTTGCATTGAGTCTCTCTTTGATTTGTCTTTCGACTTCATAAAAATCAGCTCCTGTTCTATCCATTTTGTTTACAAATACCATTCTTGGTACATGATATTTGTTTGCCTGTCTCCATACTGTCTCTGACTGAGGCTGAACCCCACCGACAGAACAGAATACGGCAACAGCACCGTCAAGCACTCTCATAGAACGCTCAACTTCGATTGTAAAGTCAACGTGGCCCGGAGTGTCTATGATGTTGATCTGATGACCTTTCCACTCACAGGTAGTAGCAGCAGAAGTAATTGTAATACCTCTTTCCTGCTCCTGCTCCATCCAGTCCATAGTAGCTGCACCATCGTGAACTTCACCGATTTTGTGAGATACACCTGTATAAAACAGGATTCTTTCTGTAGTGGTTGTTTTACCGGCATCAATATGCGCAGCAATTCCGATATTTCTTACTTTTTCTAATGGATGCGATCTAGCCATATTCTAATTCCTTACCATCTATAGTGAGCGAATGCTTTGTTCGCTTCAGCCATTTTGTATGTATCTTCTTTCTTCTTGAATGCCGCACCTTTTTCAGTAGCTGCATCCATAAGCTCGTTAGAAAGTCTCTCTATCATTGTTCTTTCGTTTCTTTTTCTGGCAGCATCAACTATCCATCTGATAGCCAAAGATTGCTGTCTTACAGGACGAACTTCGATAGGCACCTGATATGTGGCACCTCCGACTCTTCTACTCTTTACTTCCATTACAGGGCGAACATTTTCCATAGCTTTGTTAAAAACATCTATGCCTTTTTCACCTGTTTTAGATTCAATTCTCTCTAATGCTCCATACATAATCTTCTGGGCAGTAATTTTTTTACCGTCCAACATAACTGCATTGATAAATTTTGTAATAACTTTACTATTATATACAGGATCAGGTAATACTGGTCTCTGTGGTGCTCTTCTTCTTCTCATTGATATCCCTTCAATCTATGATTTGATTTACTCAAGCTGTATCCCCTAAGGATTAATGATACCGCCTGTCAGGGCATTTGATATGCCAACCTCTTGTTTTGTGTTTGTGCAATTAAGCTGCTTGCTTATTTTGGTCTCTTTGTTCCGTATTTAGAACGAGAAACTTTTCTGTTTGCAACACCAGAAGCATCCAATGCTCCACGAACGATATGATACTTCACACCAGGAAGGTCTTTTACCCTACCGCCTCTAACCAAAACAATAGAGTGCTCCTGTAGGTTGTGACCCTCACCACCGATATATGAGATTACCTCAAAACCGCTTGTAAGTCTGACTTTTGCAACTTTTCTCAAAGCTGAGTTAGGTTTCTTTGGTGTAGTTGTATATACACGAGTACATACTCCTCTTCTTTGTGGACAATTCACCAATGCTGGTGATTTAGACTTTTTGATTACCTTTTTTCGCTCTTTGCGAATCAACTGATTAATAGTAGGCAAATTTCTATCCTTTCGTAAAAATATTTTTTGTTTTCTCAGTGAGAGAATTGAATCCGGGCTGTTACACCTCGTCTATAACTTATACAAAGCCATAAACCAAAGTAAGGTTGCGGAAAAATAGGGCATTATTATATAGAAAAAACCTTAAAAAAGGCAAAATCAGATATAATTAATACTTTACGGATAAATATCAAATCGGAGATAACAGTAGTGAAGAGTTCAATAATAACAGGAGTATTATTTTCAATAACACTTTTATATATTTCAGGCTGTCAAGATACAAATCAAAATAAAAATATACCTCAAAAAAGAGAAATACCTTCAGTAAAAGTAAAAATTTTGCATAAAGAGCCTCGTGCCATTTGGGTAGATTACAGTAGTAAAGCAAAAGCATACAGTGCTGCTACGGTAATATCCAGAGTAGAGGGTGAATTAATCAAACAGCACTTTAAAGCCGGAGAAAATGTGAAAAAGGGTGAAATACTCTTTTCTATTGACAAAAGTGACTATGAAGCTGCTGTAAATGAAGCTTTGGCACGATTGGAGAAGGACAAGGCATCTCTTGATTTGGCTCAGGCTGAGTTGCTCAGATATGCTCCTTTGGTAGCAGAGCAGTTGGCACCAAAACAGAAACTCGATCAACTCACAGCGTCCAAAAAACAGCTCGAAGCAGCTATAAAATCAGATAATGTGATACTCGAAGATGCCAAGCTTAAATTATCCTATTGTGATATCAAAGCTCCCATCAGTGGTAAAGTGGGCAAAGAGCTTGTAAAGCCAGGTAATTTGGTAAAACCCGGAACTGCCATGACAAAAATAACAGATGCTTCACTGTTGCAGGTAAATTTCTATCCCGATACCAGAGATACGGCTGATATTCAAAAATACAAATCAAAACCCTTTCCTGATGTAGAAGTTTTTTTGAGGGATAATCCTGCTATCAGACTCAAAGGCTCTGTAGAGTATATAGCTCCGTCTGTCGATGAAGATACAGGCACTGTCCCTATGAGAGCAAGGGTCAAAAATCCAAAATCCGAGATTTTGCCAGGTAGTTTTGTGACTCTTAGATTAATCATTCACAATGCCTATCCGGTAGTGGCTGTATCTCCAAAATGGATATATCAAGACCAGGAGGGTGAATTTGTATTTGTAGTGGATAAGAATAATTTTTTAAAGAAGTATCACTTCAAAAATCTCTTTTCAAATGAAGAGATGACAATATTGCCAGATGATGCAGAGGGATTAAAGGTTATGCTCCAACCAATAGGGAAACTTACTACGGATATAAAAGTACATCCGATTGATATCAATAATTCAGCAGAGGCAAACAGAAAATGATACCTCAGTTTTTTATAAATCACCCTGTATCGGCAAAGACTCTTTCTATATTGATTGTCTTGCTCGGACTCATTGCCATCAAGGTATTACCGGTAGCCCAATTTCCGGAGATAGTGCCTCCTACTATTCAGGTGAGTGCATCATATACCGGAGCTTCTGCGGATGTGGTAGAGGAGAGTTTGACAAGACCCATAGAAGAGCAGTTAAACGGAATTGAGGGAATGATATACAGTGAATCAACCTCCTCATCAGACGGTTCATCTGTCATTACTGTATATTTTGAGCCGGGATATGACCTTGATACAGCTGCTGTAGATGTCCAAAACAGAGTGGCTCTTGCTACTCCCAGATTGCCCGATGTTGTCAAAAGGACAGGAGTTACTACCAGAAAAGTATCAGGCAGTATTGTGCAAATAGTAACTGTACGCTCAAACAATCCCAAAAAAGATGCCCTCTATCTCTCAAATTTTGCTTCACTCAATATTGTAGATGAGTTGAAAAGAATTCCCGGTGTGGGAGATGTCAAAAACCTGGGAGAGAGAAAATATGCCATGCGTATATGGATAGACCCGGATAAGCTAAGCTCTTTGAATCTGACAGTAAGTGATATCGTAAATGCTCTCAAAAGTCAGAATGTGCAGGTGGCTTTGGGCAAAGTCGGAGATACAGCACTCAAATCACAGGGCAGATTTCAATATACACTGACGGCAAAAACAAAACTCTCCTCTATCAATGACTTTAAAAAGGTGATAATCAAACAAAATCGTGACGGTTCGGCAATCAGATTGAAAGATGTAGCTAGAGTGGAGCTTGGCTCAGAGAGTTATTTATGGTCGGCATTTTACAATAATAAACCGGCAGCGGTATTGGGAATATACCAACTACCCGGTGCAAATGCTTTGGATGTAGCCAAGAGGGTGGAGGATAAATTAAAAGAGCTTCAAAAGAGATTCCCAAAAGATATAATGATAGAACCCAGTTATGATACGACTCTTTTTGTAAAAGTATCTATTGAAGAGGTAATTCAGACACTGATAGAAGCACTCATTCTTGTATTGGCGGTAGTTTATCTGTTTTTACAGTCTCTTAGAGCTACACTGATACCGGCTGTTGCCATACCTGTATCTTTGATAGGCACATTTGCCGCACTGTTGATAGCCGGATTTTCGATAAATACTCTTACTCTGTTTGGATTGATTTTGGCTATCGGTATAGTGGTAGATGATGCGATACTGGTCGTAGAAAATGTAGAAAGCAATCTTGATAAGTATCCTGATATCAGTGTCAAAGAGGCTACCCAAAGAGCTATGAGAGAGATAACTGCACCTGTGATATCTACAACACTGGTATTGATGGCTGTATTTGTGCCTGTTACTTTTATACCCGGAATATCGGGGGCTTTGTATAGACAGTTTGCCATGACGATAGCTTTTTCTGTATTTATATCATCTATTGTGGCTTTGACACTGGCTCCGGCACTGGCTGCTGAGGTATTGAAGCGAAACAGTGGCAAGAAAAATTTTATATTCAGAGCATTTGATTCATTTTTGGAGCGGACAAAAAAAGTTTATGCTTCTATTATAGAATTTTTGATTAGACACAGTTATATACCTTTGAGTATATTTTTGATGCTTCTTGTAGGCACATGGTATATTTTTCGCACGGTTCCTACCGGATTTTTGCCGGAGGAGGATCAGGGGACACTGATTGTGTCACTGAGTCTGGAGCCTGGAGTGAAACTGAGAGAGACTGAAAAAGCCACCAAAAAAGCCGTAGATATCATCAGACACAACCAGGCAGTGGAAAAAGTAGCCAGTGTAAACGGATACAATGCGGTAATGGGAACGCTTGATTCTTCAGCTTCGGCGATGTTTGTCGTTTTGAAAGATTGGAGCAAAAGGCAGACACCCAATATGGAAGCTTACGGAGTCATAAAAGAGTTGAGCAAGGAGTTGTCATCAAAACTGCCTTATGCCACTGTGAGGATATTTAATCCTCCATCTATCCCCGGATTGTCGGCTACAGGAGGATTTGAGTTTAAACTCGAAAATCTGCAAGGTTTGCCTCTGAAAGATTTTTATAAAAGTGCAAAAGAGTTTATAGCCAAATTAAATCAGGATAAAGCAATAGCATCAGCATATACAATGCTCAATTTAAATTATCCCAAACTGGAGCTTGACATAGACAGAGACAAAGTATCAGCTTCGGGGGTTGTATTGTCAGATTTGTTAAATGTGTTGGGCAGTTATCTTGGCTCTTTGTATGTGGATGACTTTACAAAATTTTCACGCACATACCGTATATTCATACAGGTAGAGGATAAATACCGCTCACATATACGAAAAATCAACAGCTTTTTTGTCAAAAACAAAGAAGGCAAAATGGTGCCTCTTGGCTCATTGGTCAAAATCAAACGGAGTGCCGGAGCAAACAGTATCACCCACTTCAACGGATATCAGAGTATCCCGGTAAACGGTATCCATAATGCACAAGCCGGATACAGCTCCAATGATGCGATAAATGCAATCCAGGAGTATGCCCAAAAATATTTACCCACAGGTATAGGATTGGAATTTTCAGGAATTACATATCAGGAGAAAGAAGCCGGAAACAGTGCTGTATATATCTTTATGCTTTCACTTTTGATGGTGTTTTTATTTCTATCAGCACAATATGAGAGCTGGATAATACCACTTGCCATTATGTTGCCAATTCCGGCAGTAATGTTTGGGGCGTTGGGAGCCAATACCGTAGCAGGACTGCTCAATGATATATATACACAGATAGGACTTGTTCTGCTTATTGGTATGGCATCAAAAAATGCGATTATGGTGGTGGAGTTTGCCAAAGAGTTGCATGAAAAGGGTATGGATTTGATGCAGAGTGCAGTTGAGGCATCTGTAATGAGACTGAGAGCCATATTGATGACAGCATTGTCGTTTTTGCTTGGGATATTGCCTCTTGTGGTAGCTACAGGTGCAGGGGCGGCATCGAGGCGTTCACTAGGGACTGCCGTATTTGGAGGTATGCTACTTTCTACGATACTTACATTCTTACTTACCCCTGTGCTTTTTGTTGTATTGCAGAGATTGAGAGAAAAATTCAGAGGTGAAAATAATGCAGTATAAAAGATATATGTTTTTATTTGTTTTGATGGTATATATAGACTCACTCAATGCCAGGACATTGAGAGTAGATGATTTTATTGCCATAGCTATGAAAAAGAGTCCAGATATCAAAATCGCCTACTATGAGATGACAGGAGCAAAGCAGGGCAGTATCATAGCCAAAAGTTCGCGTCTGCCACAAATCACCCTCGATATAGATACAAGCAGACTCAATGACAGATACAAAGGCGGTAGGCTCAATCAGACTGATACACTCTCAGGCAATATCGCTTTGAGTCAGCTTATTTATGATTTTGGCAGAAGCTCGGCTGAGATGAAAGTGGCAATACAGACGCAAAAAGCATATGCAGAGCAATTCAAACAGACAGTTGCAGATAAAATACTTGAAGTCAAAAGCAGATACTATGATGCTCTCAAAGCCAAGACTCTCATACGGGTATATGAGAAAAATCTTGAATTACAAAAAGCTCATCTATACAGTGCCAAAAAGTATCTAAAAGCAGGAATAAAAACAATAGTAGATGTAACAGATGCAAAAATGAGAGTAGAGAAGGCAAAAAAATCTCTAAATGATGCAAAGTATATGCTACAGTTTAGACGCACACTGCTTGAAGAGAGTATCGGTGATATCCCATATGGTGGCAAATACAGACTATACACACCTGTAAAAGATTTTAAAAGCTGGAGATTGCCAAATGAAAGACACAATCTGAAATATCTTTTTGAATACGCTCTGAAGCACAGAGCTGTTTTAAAAGCAATACGACACAATATACTCTCAAGCCAGGCATTGGCACAGAGAAAAGAGGCAGACAGATACCCATATATAGATTTGGCAGCAGAGGTGGGAGCCAAAAATATAGATGCCAAAGATTCTTATCAACTCCCAAATCATCACGAAAGAGTTGCCATTCGTGCAAACTGGGATATATTTACAGGATATAGACAGAGTGCCGAGATTCAAAAAGCCAGAATAGATGCTATGAAATCCCACTCTCAAGCCGACAGAGCCAAACTGGCCGTACGCAGAGAAGTAACACAAAACTATCTGAATCTGAAAAACAGAAGAGATGATTTCAATCTAAACCGCTCTATTGTCCAACAGGCAAAAAAGAAGTATATACAGGCAAAAAAGAGATATGCCAATGATTTGGCTGACTATATAGAGCTTCAAGATGCACATCAAAGCTATATAGAATCTTTGGCATCTTTGGTAAACAGCTATTATGAGTATTTTACAGCAAAAGCACAATTGGAGCATTCTGTAGGAGAGTAATATTATCAGCACTTAAAGTCAGAATATTTTAATGCAAGTCTCGGATAAGAGATAACTATAATTTAATGAAATTTATTCGGAGGCAGGACTTCAGTCCTGCACAATGCGGGGTTGAAACCCCGCCTCCTATGCTATATTGTTCAATATAATTTTATCTGCGTAAGGTCAGTTAAAAATTTAGCTTTTTAGAGTGATTAGAGCT
>WFNP01000053.1 GCA_015488535.1 Nitratifractor sp. | reverse complement strand
TTCACTCTGAGCCAGGATCAAACTCTCCATAAAAAATGGAAAATTACAATCCATTGTCAAGATTGAATCACTAATTTGTGCTTCTATCTCTAAAATTAATTTCTTTTAGGATAGACGGTTGATTGTATTACTTATATTCGGTTGTCAAAGACCACTCTACAAACTTTATTTTAATTAATCAAACTCTGATTAACTTCGATTACTAAGCTTTCTCTTAGCTCTCTGTGTTTGTGGACGCGTATTATAGCCCCTTATTTCTCTCTTGTCAAGGGTTTTTTACTTAAAATTGAAAAATTTTTTGCTTTTTTACATATTTACCACTTTCACTCTTACATTATTATATATAAATACTTCAATAGCCATCTTTGTCTATACCTCTACTCTCCATACAATAGCAGTATTTGATACAGTAATATCTCTTTTTTTGGGTTTGATAGAAAATCTATCTATCGGATAATTTTTAATACTATACTTTTCATCTATTTTTTCAATCTCCTCTTCTAGCTCATTTTCCAATTCATTAAGTTTTTCAACAATATCATCATAAGCTCTTTGGGCTCTACTCACATCTGAACGCTCCTTCAATACTCTACTGCCTCTACTGACAGTAGTTCCTATAGAACTTCTACCTCCTCCAAATAATGCACCCAAAAGTGATACACCGGCAGTGATTAAAGAGTTTGTCTGATCCATCTTCTCTTTTTCTATTCTCTGCTCTGCTCTTTTTAATCTATCTTCCAATCTCTCTTTGCGTTTGGAAAATTTATCAGATAATTTTTCTATCTCTTCATCTTTTATATCTTTCAATTTCTCTGTAACTCTTATTCTAAAAGATGACTCATCTTCATCTGCTTTGGATTCCATTTTAAGTCTTCTGCATCTGTATAAATTTAATTTCTCTTCTCTATACAGTGTATCTTTGAGCAACATAGAAGATTTTTTCAATCCTTTGTCCAAAATCACAAAATCAGGCAATAGCTTAAAAAAAGCGTTTGAAGGTGCTTTTTTACTCCATCTCATATAATCTGTATCATCTTCATACCTCTCTCTCCAATCGAGTGATTCCATATCAGATATATCAAGTGAATATGTTATATGTTTTTCAAACTCAATTCCCCGTCTAATATCATGATAAAATACCGTAGTCTCAGCAGATATTACAGGAATATATTTTATATTATCTCTATAAGGTGTCTCAAAATATTGAAGAGTCATTCTATCTAATAAAGGAGCTGTATCACAATAACCATCGTTACTTATTTCTCTGTCAAAATCCTTGCTGTTTACACTTGAAGATATATTATGTTTATTTTTATATTCATTCATCAACTCAGTTATATCTCTTCTGTCAAGAGGTCCTTTGAGATAACTCATAACCCATCTTGTCTCAAATATGACAGTATCATCTTCACCTGCATCTCTTAGAAGAAAATGTCTTTTTTTCATAGAAGATAGAGCTGATGATATATACTCTTTTGTCTTTTTTGAACTCTCTCTTCCTGCCAAAGCATCAACAACCTTGCCAATATCCTGTTTTGTCTGTAATCTTCCTACAAACCAAGTACCTATATTTGACAAACCTCTGTAATCTATATCTACCGGATTTTGAGTACTTAATACAACTCCTGTACCAAATGCTCTGGCTTGTTTGAGAAGCGTAAGCATAGGCTCTTTTGAAGGAGGATTTTTGCTTGGAGGAAAATATCCGTATATCTCATCCATATATAACATGGTCTTTAATCTACTGCTTCCACTTTGTGTCCTCATCCATGAGAGATATCTGTTTAGCAAGGTAGTTACAAAAAACATTCTCTGCTCATCTGAGAGATGACTGATAGAAAATATTGAAATTTTAGCCTCTCCATTATCATCATAAAGGAGCTTTCCTATATCAAGTTTCTCACCCTCAAGCCATCCTGAAAATTCAGGTGAAGCAATAAGAGAGTTTATCTTCATAGCCAATTTCATTCTCTCTGATGATGGATAAAAACTCTCAATATTTAATACCCCTACTCTTTTGAAAGGAGGCTCTATTACTGAGCTTATAAGTTTCTCAAGCCCAAATGAATCATCTGATTTCCAATAATAATCCAATATTCGAGATAAAAATACTGATTCTTTTGATGCAAAATCTTCACTATCTATGCCAAGCAATCCCAATATACTCGATACTGTACTTTTGAGATATGAGCCATAGAGTTCAGGATCATGATATATATACTCATCAGGTTTTTCAAGAGAGCCAAGAATATTAACAGAAACTCCGGCTGTAGAGCCTGGAGTATATATAACCTTTTTTACTCTGTCAAATCTCTCTACTCTTTCTCTATCCTGTCCCCATGATTTGATACCTTTTTCCCATATATGTGCCGTTTTTTCTCCACATCTTAATTTTTCATCTTCATTCTCTATATCATCACCACACCATTTGGCAAAATTTTTGGCATTAAATTTGGGATCTGTGAGCAAAAGATTGCCTATATCACCTTTGGGATCTATGGCTATAACAGGAATATTATCAATAGCAGCTTCTTCTATCAAACCTATACCAAGTCCGGTCTTTCCACTCCCTGTCATTCCTATAATTGCGGCATGTGTAGTCAATTTTTTACTTTTATACAAAGTTAAAGCTTCATCTATCGGCTCTTGTGTTACTCTATCAATATCTTTACCAAGATAAAAAAGATTGGCTTTTTCATATATATTTTTCAATTTCATAATCATATTCTCCTATTTAGGCATATCCATTTTAGAATGAATTTGATTTTTACTGCTGTTATTATGCTCTTTTGTATTTTTTTTATACTTTTGTTTTTTCTTGTTTTTTGGGAACTTTGGAGCTTTGACACCATATACGGCAAAACTGTAAGGCTCTATACCATCTTGTTGCAAAACTGCTACTATGACACCTTTTTTATCATTTTCTATTTTAAATATTTTTAAATTATTCATCACAATATCTGCAGATACCATGTCCTCACTTTTTAGGGGTAGATTATATCCATTGCCTTCTATTCTAATGAGTTTGTTATCCTCTTTGGCTACTATCCAGCATACTTTGGCAATCCCCAAAGCATATAATGAATGCTTTGTACTCTCTATACAAATATTGTCAAAATCATTGTTTTTGATAGTAATATTACCGTCACTTTGAAGAATATCATTATACAGAACAGTAATTACTTTGTCTCTTTGGGAAGATTTTTGAAGATAACTGTATAGTTTTTTATTACTCTCTCTTTCTCTATCAAGCATAGAGTAAAGACCACTCAAAAGCAATCCCAAAAGAGCTATTGATATAAGCACCTCAATAAGAGTGAAGGCTTCTCTACCCTCTTTAGGCATCATCCATCCATTAATCCGACTCTAAGAGCCTCTTCATAACTGGTATCTCCTGAGAGCATCATCTCAGCCAATCTGTCTGAAATTGTTTTCATACCTCTTCGTTTCAACTCTTCTCTTATTTCATGGTCATTGAAACCTTTGTGCATCATCTCTTTTACACTGTCATCTATTATAAACAGCTCTCCTACAGCCTGTCTTCCATTGTAACCTGTAAAATCACATGCTACACACCCTACAGCCTCATAATAAACCTGTCCCTCTTTAAGAGCCGTCCCTTCAATCTTGTCTTTTGTGAGCATCACAGGAGATTTACATTCAGGACAGAGTCTTCTTGCCAGTCTTTGAGCCAATACACCAAGCAGAGTAGATGATATCAAATAACTCTCTACTCCCATATCCATCAATCTTGTAATAGATGAAGTCGAATCATTTGTATGTAGTGTAGATAACATAAGGTGACCTGTCAATGATGCCTGAACAGCTATCTGGGCAGTCTCTTTGTCCCTGATTTCACCGACCATAACCACATCAGGGTCCTGCCTCAAAATAGAACGCAATCCTGCAGCAAATGTCAAGCCTACCTTTTCATTTACCTGTATCTGATTGATATTTTGGGCATTATACTCTACAGGGTCTTCTATTGTGATAATATTTTTATCAGGTGATGCCACATGTTGTAAAAACGAATGAAGAGTAGTAGATTTACCAGAGCCTGTAGGACCGGTTACTAGTATCATACCGTGAGAGTGTGTCAAGAGTTTGTAAAACTGTGCTGTAGTATCTTCGGCAAAACCGAGTGATTGAAGAGATGGTATATGCTCACTCTGCATCAATATACGCATAACTACTCTCTCTCCGTAGTATGTGGGCAAAATAGAGACCCTTACATCAATAGTCTTGCCGGATATACTAACCTGAGTTCTGCCATCTTGGGGAACTCTTTTTTCAGAGATGTCCAGATTTGAAATCACTTTTATCCTGTTGATAGCAAGAGAAGCTATTCTTCTGTCTAAATCTATATGCTTTTTTAATGCCCCGTCAATTCTGAATCTGACCTCTCCCCTGTTTTCGTGTGATTCTATATGTATATCACTGGCACCCTTTTTGATAGCCTGAAAAAAAAGTGAATTTACCAGCTTGATTACCGGTGCAGAGGATTCACTGTCAAGTAGATTTTGAGAGTTTTGTATAAACTCCAACAAATCAGATTCAGCTTCAAAAATATCCTCTGAAGCACTCTCCATCTGGGCAAATTCATTACCTGTCAAAAGCTCCATAAATTTGTTACGGAGTCTTTCATAACTCTCTATATCTGTCTCATATATAGCATAATCAAGTCCCAAACGGGCAAGATGATTAAGACCGTCAGAGATATGCTCAGGGTGTAAAACTGCTACATCACTATCTCTATATTTGGCAAACAGAAGATAATGTTTCATAGATAATCTATGGTCTATATCATCTATCCACAGAGGCTCTAAATCTACATCTTCTATTCGTGGGATTGTCAACATATCTGATTGACCTTTTTTATGGAGTGGATCTTAATATACTCATAGGGTCCCTGTGAGCCGGATTGTTATTGACTCTATTGTTAGAGTTATGTTGTGATTTTTTTACGCTGTCCAGATTACTACCAAGTTCTCTGTCATATCCTACATCACCTTTTTCCAAATGTGCTTTTACAAATTTTACATATCTTTTCTGCACATCATCAAGCTTTGCGAGAAATTTTCTTAGCTTTTGCAAATCTGAACTCCTGCGTACAATATATGGAGTCAGATAAATTACTAGATCCACTTTTCTTTGGGCTTTTCCTTCATCTTGAAATATTCTGCCTATGACTGGTATATCACCAAAAAATGGTATTTTACTATTTACTGTACCTGCTACATTTTTAATCAATCCTCCAAGTATAACTGTCTGTCCACTCTTGACAATAGCTACCGTATTGACTTTTCTCTTTGTCGTAGTTGGTCTTGGGTTGTTGTTTCCAGTACCTGGAACTACATCTTCTATCACTGCATCTACATTCAAAACGACCTTGTTATTACTAGAGAGTCTTGGTTTGACTTTAAGAGTAAGTCCAATATCTTCTCTTGACCAATTATTTCGGATTAAATCATCTTTGTTATTTCCACTGGAACTACTAGTCAATATTGAGCGTGTCTCGCCTACATATAATTCAGACTCTTTATTATTGGAGCAAAGAATAGACGGCTCACTCAATACATGTGCGGCTCCATCTTCCTGTAACAAATCTATCTTCGCACCTATTGCAAATAGTTGAGATATATCATTTGCAAATTTGAATGCATTATCATTCTCTTCTATAGGATTACCATTATCATCATATACTACCTTTGTAGTATTCAAAAAGTCCATAATCCTTGGAGATATCATTAAAGAGTTTGCACCCATATTGCCACTCATAGTAAAGAGTCCGTTACTGGTAATAGCACCTGCTTCAAAGCCGTATTTGGCACCTATTTGCTGAGCTAGTTCACTATTGATTTCTACTATACTGGCTTTGATATATACCTGAGGTTTTTCTACATCTATACGCCTAATTACATCTTTGATATTTCTTATCTGGTCACCTGTGGCTAATACAATAAGAGAGTTTCTCTCTTTGTCAGCTACCACCATAGCCTTTTTGATTTTTTGGTTTTTACTTCTGATTCGCATAGACATATTATTCATCTGTGCCACAAGTTTACCGATAATTTTTTCCATCTCTTCGACACTTGAATTTTTAAGAGGTATTACATACATTTTCTGTTGGGCACTCTCACCCTTCATATCAAGCTGTCTTATATATTTAATCATCTTGTTTACATTATTTTTTTTACCTACAAGAATGATAGAGTTTGTAGCAGAATCTTTAAGAATTGTTACCTTTTCACTCGGTATATTTTGGGCAAAAAGTTGCTTTGCCATATTTACTGCATTATTATATACATCACTGACATCTGCATTTTTGAGCTTGATTACAGTAGAGCCTTTCTGCCCTGCACCCTCGATGGAATCTATAAGCTTTTTTATAGATTTTAGTGTTTTTGGATAAGTAGTCACTGCCAATACATTGTTTTCTTTGAAAGATATTACTTTAGAATCTCTTGTAAGCAATGGTCTTATTTTGGCTCTTACGACAGCTGCATTACTGTATTTCAAAGGGAAAAGGACTGTCTTCATAGTCTTGCCATTTAC
Organism: Nitratifractor sp.; assembly: GCA_015488535.1. Lineage (GTDB taxonomy): Bacteria > Campylobacterota > Campylobacteria > Campylobacterales > Sulfurovaceae > Nitratifractor. The sequence continues at coordinate 11,991 of WFNP01000053.1, read as the reverse complement.
ATTTTTGTCCACATCAAGTCCCATTCCGGCTGCTTCAGATGACCTCACTACCTCCATAAAATCACCATGATCAACAAGAGTATAACCTTTACTTGCCAAAATAGAGTTTGCCAAAGAGAATAAAGAAGATTTCTTTATAGGCTTATAGGATATAAAGTTGATTTTACCACTGAGATTACCATTTATCAATATATTTTTTTGGGTAATTTTACCTATCATCTCTACAAACTCTCTCAAGCCCATATTTCTGATATTTAGCTTTACAGTATCATCTGATGCAAATGATATGGTAACTATAAGCAAAATCGAAAGGAGAATCCTATTCAATCTCATATTCTAACTCCTTTCTCTCTCCATTTCTAATCACAGTCAAACTTAAATTATCAAGTGTTTCAATCTCTCTAAGCTTCTTCATAGGCAAAGAGTAATCCTCTATCTCTTCTCCGTTTATCTCCACTATCAAATCTCCTCTTTTTAGTCCAATCTTTTGAAAGAAACTGCCTCTTCTTATGTATCTCACTTTAAATCCTGCCAACTTACCATCTTTTTTAAAATCCACTATACTAATATCTTTCCATATTTTATCCATATTTTTTATATATTTATTTATATTAGCCCTGTTTATCGGTAATACAGAGGGTTCATCAGGTATTTTTCTGCTTTTTTCTATATTTTTGAATATCTTTTTATGCACTTTTAATGTCTCATAAGCATTATTCTTCAATTTCAAATCTTTTATTTTCAAGATATAACTCTTTTTGTTTCTTACAAATTCGGCACTATTTTCATCAACACTAACTAATTTAAAACCGTCGATGGTATCACCTTTTAGCAATACATGACTTTTACCTCTTTTTTCAACAACTGCTATCATATTATCGGCATCTCTATATACAGCCAGAAGTTTCAAATCCCTGATTGTAGGTGCCTTCTTGAGAGGGGTATGATTTAGCTCTATTTGAGGTTTTGCATCAGTTGCCAATCTATATCTGTAGTATAGTTTGCCGTTATGACTGACAGGCTCTGCATCTACACCCTCTATAGGCAGATATAGTGAGACTATCGACCAAAACAGCTTCACTCCAACTATTATCAAAACAGCAGTTACCAAAACTCTGAAAAGCTCTGAGAGCTTAGAATCTCTCTTCATAATACCATCCGTTTTCACTCTTTTTAAGATATCTTTTTATATTTGAGATATTGTCATCTTTACCAAAATTCAGATGTAATTTATAATTTTTCAAGTCATAATACCCTTGTGCATAACCAAAATTACCTAAAAGCCTGATATTCAAAACAGTCGGTTTAATTAGATTGTAACTTATAATCACTGTTTTGGGTATCACAGGAAAGAAGTTTTTTATTGCCGAATCATCTTCTATATCCTCTATCTCTATACGGCTGTAAAAAATCATTGTGATAATCTTTATCTCTTTTGCTTTGGCTATTTTTGCACCTTCATAGATTATGGTTGGATGCATCAGTTTTACTCCTATTGGAGTCTCTTCTACATCTTCACCATCTATTATAATTCCGCTTTTGTATATCTCTTTTTCAAAAAGATGATAAAGCTCTCTTTTGGGAGCGAGTAATATGAATGAAAAATAGAATATCAATATAAAAAGCAATCCGTATCTTACCACTTGCATAGGCACTCCAATTCATAACCTGCAGATGTCTTCAAAATATTGAGATGAGACAGCCTCAAAGGAAGTTTTGTCATTTCATTCATAAAAATATTCAATTCATTACTGTGTAAATTTTTTAATTTTATATCCACTTTTTGCCTGTCTATTGAAAATTTGACAATATTTTTAAAATCTATCTTGTTTTTCAATCTCTTTAGTTTGCTTTTCATACCTTTTGCATACCATAGAGATTTTAATCTTTTGGCTTCATCTATATCTCTTATGGAGTTTCTAGCTTCATGTACTGCATTATCAAATTTGGATATAGAGTGATGTTTATATATTATAGAGAATATCAACAGAAGAACAGATATCAATATAATAAATTCATTTCTATATCTCTGTATCATCTCCATCTCCCGTTTATAATCATCTCTTTACCACTTATTTTGTATTTGAAGCCTTTGTTTTTCACTTTTATTGCCAATACTTTTATAGCAGAGGAGTTGAGACTTTTTAAAACAGCAACAAAACCCTTTTCATCACTTTTGAAAGAGTCCAACTCTACAGAGTTATTTAACAAATAGCCAATCTGTTTGAGAGTCTCTCTTATCTCTCTTTGCTTCTTGTCAATATGTCTGTATTTATTCAAAATATTATCTCTGCTGATTTTACTCATCAATACAGGATCACCATCTGCAGCATCTGCAATTTTGTCCTCTTCATGCTTTGCTGTATTGGAGTATCTGATACCATCAACAAATATCAAAACAGCCATCATACTCAAAGCACCGGCAATAATATAACTTTGGATTGGAGAGATAGTTGAAGAGTTTACAGCACAAGCATATGCTTTGTAATCTTTCATAGGAAATGAATCTGTCTTTTTACAACCTTCATCTCCTATAAAACTCTTAGGAATGAGTGTAACATACTCTTCTATCACCGCCAAAGCATAATCATCACCCACACATACAGGTTGTTTCAATCTATCCCGTATCTGCTCTACAAAATATATAGAACGAGCAGAATTTGGGTCCAATCCTGATTTTTTTGCATATTCAAATATCAATGAGGGATTATAGGCTATAAAAACCCACTCTTGACCGTCTTTATACACTACATACTCTACCTCTTCACTCTCTTGTGTCAATTCATCCAATATTGACGGAGCCAGTTTTTTGGCTTGAAAAGAGAATTTTATCGGTAATTTTTCTCTTCTGACTACATAAAATTTAGGAGTCAATAAGATATCATACTCATTGATATGCTCATTGATATGAGCCATTTTTTCATAAAATAGTATAACTCTTCTGTTAGTCTGCCTCAACAAATCCAAACCCCTTGATATTACCACTTCTATATTCAAATGACATGATATAAGTATGCTCAGCATAACCGAAACGACCTTGACAAACCATATCAGCTATACCTTTATCGGCAAAAAGCCACTTGTAAGTTTTTTTATCTATACCGGCTTCTTTCATAAATTTATCCAAATCTCCACCACTGAGTTGCTCTTTTATATATCCCTTATCCATATCCATTATTATTGACATCAACTCTGAGGGAGCAAACTGTGCATCTATTTTTGTATTATTTGGCACTGAAGCCTCACTCTCTGTAAAATATTTATCCCACTCTATGCGAAATACAGAATCATCATCTTCTGCATATCTGTAATCTGACAATATATCTATCAATTCATTTTGTGTCATTATATCTTTTTTTTGTATAGCTCTTGATTTTATGCCGTATTTTATACCGTCTTTACCTGATAGAGCCTGAATAATCATACTCTCCAAACGCTCAGGATTTCTTACCTCTGCTCTGTTTACAATATCATCAAATACCTTTTGTGCTATCTCATACTGCCTGGTGTATCTCTTGTCATTTTTTTTCGCCAACCATGCAAAAGGTATGCGATTAGACTCCGGCTCACAGAAAAATGTCATATCAAACTCATCACTCCGTGCAGTGAATGACAAAGGCAGGGAATAAAATATTTTCAATGTATCTACACTTGGTTTTTTACCTATATTGACTCTCAAGGCATCTCCAAAGCTTTTAAACAGATAATCACTCTCTATCAAAGCAGATTTATAGGATGCTCTGCTTCTTGCATTGTCAAGATAACCCATTGATACAGCAATCAAAGCCAACATAGCCGCCATTACAGACAGAGTGATAAGAAGAGCTATCCCTTTACGACTCTTCATAAAAATACTTTTTGCATTATTTGATATACCTTTTATAACCAATAATCATTTTCGCTATAATTATATGTAAATTACGATTAAAGGGACAATCTAAAATTATGAAAAGTGCATTCAGTTTATTGGAATTATTGGTTGTAATATTGATTTTGGGTATTTTGGCAGCTTTTGTGGCACCAAATTTGATAGGTGCAGGTGAAAAAGCCAAAAGAGATTTGGTATGCTCACAAATGAGCAATATAGGACAGGCTCTGAAAATGTTTAAATTAGATAACGGAACATACCCGGATACAGAAGAGGGTTTGGAAGCTTTAATTAAAAATCCTGACTCTGACAAATATCCAAACTATGCATCACATCCATATCTGGAAAAAATGCCAAAAGATTCATGGAGAAACAGATTTTTATATCTAAAAACAGATAACGGATTCGACCTTGTCAGTTATGGAGCTGACAGGAAAGAGGGAGGCAGTGGCGAAGGAGCCGATATATATTATAGTAAATGTCAAAAGTAGTATATAAAAGCAGAGTCGCATTTACTCTGCTAGAGCTGTTAATAGTAATTTTGCTGATATCCATATTTTACTACCTGGTATCAGCTTCTTTCAAAAGAGATAAAAAAAGCAATCAGAGGGTATTGACTATAAAAAATATCAAAGACTATCCTCTGAAAAAACTATCTACCAAAGGTGCAGAACTTATATGTCTAAATAGATGTCAAAACTGTTTTATTTATGATTACAGTATAGGAAAAACAATAGATATAAAAAGCTCTTTACCCAAAAAATTAAAAGCCTATATACTCAATAGCAATTCAGAAGCCGTCCAAATAAAATTTGGCAGACTACACGATAATCCAATATGTTTAAGATACAGATATTATCCCAATGGAAGCAGTAGTGAAATGATTATAGAAGACAAGGATACATATTACTATATTCCTTCATATTTCGGAAAAACAGAGCAGTATTCATCTCTTTTGGATGCTGTAAACAGAGCGAAATGGATAGATGGAAAATTTACAGACAAAAGTGACTACTACTGATGAGAAAAGCTTTTACAATTATAGAGATATTTGTATCTGTTATGATAATTTCTGTTGTAATACTTGGTATAGCCAAAATAGAAAACAGCAATATATCCATGGCAAGATATATATCATACAGAAGTGCAAATGAATTTGAAAATACTCTGTTTTTACCACTTGCCAAAAAAGCAGATATAAAAAACAAACAAATTGATGCCTACACAGCAATAAGCACAATAAGCAAACTCAAAGATGATACCATCAAAGAGACTTTAAAAAATATAGACAGAAATGTGACAGTCAGTGACCCTATTGACATCAAAGAAGAAGAGTTACCTATACAGATAGATTTGAGAGCTGTTATGATAAAGGGTAACTCACCATCTCGATATTACAGTATATCTCTTGGCAAAGCCAAAAACAATCAATAACTGATATTACACCATCGGAAATTAAAAGTCAGAATATTTTATGATTAATTTTGAAGGTGGAACCTCAGTCCCACCTATTGATTGATATCGTTTTATGTGGCTAAAAAATTACTACACTTTACAGTAGAGATGAGGCTCTTTCTAAAACTTCATCTCTATATTATTAGGCAAAAATAAAATCATCTGATGCTAAATCATGATGATTTTCAATTGTAGCAGATAAAACTATTGTCCCACTATCTTGTGCAAACAGATACTCACTACTATCTCCGGTAGCCAAATCATAAATGACCAAATACTCCGTATCTTGGTGAGTAGCAAAATAATCACTCGCCTCTTTTTTTGCATCATCAAAACTGTTTATTTTATTAGATACAGCTGTAATATCCAATGTATTATCATTTATTGTATCTAATTTTATTTTATCATGATTATTGTCATTACTATCACTCTTGTCAAAGTGCAAAATATCCACATAGTGTGTATCTTTATGAATGTAGAATGTATCTTGGCTTGTTGAATCAACTATACTACTTTGAACACCTTCATCCAAATCTGTATAACCAGCATCTAAGATTACGCAATATTTATGACCGTCACCGCCAGTAAACTTTGCATCAGATATACTACATGACACATTACTGAATGCTTCCAGAGTATCAGCTCCGTTTCCACCAAACATTCTGATATTACCCTGTTCTGTGCCATCTACTGATGTTTTCATTATATCAGCTCCATCTTCACCATACAAACTTGAATAGTTGGTAGCTGTCATAGTATCAATACCTGAACCTCCTTTGGCTTCAAGTTTTATATTATCAGGATCTGCATTTGTAAGCGTCAAGAGATTTATAGTATTATCAGTATTATCACCTACAATATCAAATGTCGTTGTAGTTGTATGAGTCAAAGTAACTGTATTTTTACACTCTTGAGATGGATCATTTTGAGATGTAGTATCACTGTATGTAATCTCACCTGAATCAATTGTAACTGTTTCGTTAGATAATTGCTCATAAGCAAATGTAACTATTTGAGAATTTGCATTGGAGTTAGTTACCAATTCAATTCTTTCAATTCCCATATCACTATTTATTTTTTTACTGCCATTACCATCTGTTACAGCCCTAAAATCTACACCATCAGCTACTACTATTCTATCTATCCCATTAGCACTTGTTTCTGTATCATTGCTTAATATATCTCTTAAAATCTCTGTAGTACCGACATCATTAGTATCATAGAAATATGTATCACTATCAGCTCCACCATGAGCCTCATCACTACCAACTCCACCTATGATGATATCATTACCCAATCCGCTTCTATCATATTTATTTTGATAATCGGTATCTCCCTCTTGGGGATCTGGAATATATGAAAATATATCATCTCCGGCTCCACCGAACATCTCATCACTACCGGTTCCACCATAGAGAGTATCTTTATCATCTTCCCCACACAATTTGTCACTACCGGTACCACCTACCAATTCATCATTACCTTTTCCACCTTTTATCCTGTCATCTCCTCCATTTCCATTTAGTATATCATCACCATCGTTACCCTCTATATAGTCATTACCATCTCCACCATCTATAGTATCATTACCACCATCTCCGTAGATAATATCTTCATCATCTCCACCATCTATGGTATCACTACCTTCACCACCATGGATTGTATCTTGACCTTTTCCACCATCGATAGTATCATCTTTATCTCCACCATCAATAGTATCATTACCGTCTCCACCTTCTATATTATCTTCACCATCACCACCACTGATAGTATCATCACCATTTCCACCATTTAAATTATCATCACCATTTCCACCATCAATAGTATCATTACCATCTCCACCATTTATAGTGTCATTGCCATCATCACCATAAAGTTTATCATCACCTTCATCTCCATTTATAGTATCATCACCTCCATTTCCATGAATGGTATCATCACCTTTTCCACCGCTTATCTCATCATTACCATCTCCACCATCGATAGTATCATTACCGTCTCCACCCTGGATATTATCATCTCCACCTCCGCCATCTATAGTGTCATTACCGTTTCCACCATCTATAGTGTCATTACCATTACCACCATCGATAGTATCATCTCCTTCACCGCCATCGATAGTATCATCTCCTTCACCACCACTTAGATTATCATTACCATTACCGCCATCAATGGTATCATCTCCATTACCACCATCGATAGTATCATCTCCTTCACCACCACTTAGATCATCATTACCATCACCACCGTTGATATTATCATCACCATCTCCGCCACTGATTGTATCATCTCCATTATCACCATTTAGGTTATCATCACCTCCACCGCCATTGATATTATCATCACCATCACCACCATTAATGGTATCATCACCATCTCCACCGTTTAGATTGTCATCTCCTGATGTACCGTTTGAGTCTCCAGGTACTTCACTATCAAATACTACATCACCGCCTGTATTATCTATTGTAATATGAGACAAATCCAAGCTTTCATTACTTCCCAAATCATTATTAATTTTGATATGAACAGTATGGTTATAGTCACTGTTTCTTACAGTCAAAGTTTCACCAGATAGTTGAGAAGCATTGAAATCTACTTCATAAGTATCACTGTTATCTGGATTAAATGTAGTAATTTTTTCTATACCCAATTCACTGTTGATTTTTATTCCATTACTTCCGTCTGAATTAATAAGAGCAAAATTAATACCATTTGCTATTTTGACAGTATCTGTTCCACTGCTACCTGTATCTTTTAGTTTTTCACTTGAGCCTATATCATTGGCATTATATATATACAAATCACTTCCATCACCACCATCCAATGTATCACTACCTGCTCCACCTGTAATAGAGTCATCTCCATTACCACCTGTAACTGTATCATCACCATCTTTGGCATCTATTACATCATTACCATCTCCACCACCAATACTGTCATTATCATTGGTAGCAATAATCTCATCATTTCCACCCATACCATCAATATCAAAAAGCATTGGACCACTATTGGAATCAATAGTCAAAGTAGATAAGTCTATATTATCACCATAAAAACTGCCTTTGACATTGACAGTTGCTGTATGAGAGCCATCTTCATTTGTAAAAGTGAGAGCTTCATTTGAAATTTGAAGAGCTGAGACTGTCACAGTTGGATCTCCATTACCTGATTCGTTGGTAATGGCGACTTTTTCTATATTCATATCACTCTTGATTTTTGGATTGCTGTTATCAGATGTCATACCACTGAAATCTACTCCATTATCAAGTTTGAGAATATCTACACCATCACTGCCACTGTCTTTTAATACTTCATCACCTGTAATATCTCCGGCAGCATAAATATATGTATCTCCTCCTGCTTCTCCATCTACTACATCAGTGCCTTTTCCACCTCTTAGAGTATCATTACCTGCTCCACCATATAAACTATCATCATTATCAGAGCCTGTTAGAGTATCATCTCCACCTTTACCATAGATTAGATTTTTATTATCAGCATTTGTAGCATCAGCACTTAATGTATCTGCACTGTCATCACCTACATTTATACTGTATCCACTCTTTGCTACTTTGTTTTGGCTATCTACAGCTAGCAATTCATTTTGACCTTTTGCTAAATCAGATATATTGATAGTAACTTCTTGATTTGCTGTAGCAGAAGTTGTAAAATCACCTATTTTTACAGTGCCATCTCCGTCAAGCTTGACAGTAATAGAGCTGTTATTTGATGTCACAGATACAAAGTTTATAGATGCAGGAGTTTCATCTGGATTATCTGGATTATCTGGATTGTCTGGATTGTCTGGATTGTCTGGGTTGTCTGGGTTATCTGGATTGTCTGGGTTGTCTGGGTTGTCTGGGTTGTCTGGGTTGTCTGGATTACCTGGTGTCGTTTCACTGGCTATAAAATCTATAAGTTTAATAGCATCCATTACACTTTTGGGGTCATCAGTAACTCTGTCTAAAAAAAATCCTGAATGCTCCAATCCAGATTCCATAAAATGCAGTGCTACGGTTGTTTTATTATCTAATATGGTAGCATCTTTGTTTCTGGCACCATTTACTACTGCCAAAATCATCTCATTTCTTGGTATTTCTCCATTTTGCAACTTCTCTACCCAATAATTCTCTTCACCATCAACAGGCTCTCTATTAAATAAATTTTCATAAATTTTAGTCACAAATTCACTATCATACAGACCGTTAGGATACATTTGATGAGTTTCGGGCTGATCAAAGAAACTCCTTGAAATCTCCTCCAATGTAGATAAACCTGAATCGTTCATCCAATAATTAGTTCCTGCCGCTGTCGCTGCTCTATCAAAAAATGCAATATATAGTTCAACCAATTGCTCTTTTGTAAAATTTGCCATTTATATCTCCTTTAACTATAAATTAAATAATTATATTAAATTGTATCTAACAATTTGATAACAAAACACTATATCCACAAGTTATCAATCAACCTGGTATTTCCCACTTTTGCTGCTACAAGAATAAGTGTATTTTGCTCTTGAACAGTTGAAATTGTATTTAAAGCTTTATCTACAATTTCAACATACTCAAGCTCATCTACACTCTCTTTTAAAAGCCTTATCATATCATCTTTTATTTTAGATACACTCCTCTCTCCACTCATTATCATTTTACCGGCTCTTTTGAGTGATTTTGATATAGCCAAAGCTCTTTTCCTCTCATCATCACTTAAATATACATTTCTACTACTTAGAGCCAAACCATCACTATCTCTTACAATATCACACTCTACAATATCAATTGGTAAAAAATAATCATTTACCATCTTTTCAATCAGTAGTAATTGTTGGGCATCTTTTTTGCCAAAGTATGCTCTATTTGGACGAGTAATATTAAATAGCTTCATAACCACTTGTAACACTCCATTGAAATGACCGGGACGAATAGCACCCTCTAAGATATATCCAGCTACTGCGGGAGCTAAAATTTTCATCTCATCTTCAAAATAGATACTATCAATAGTTGGCATAAATAGTATATCAACACCTGCCAATTCACAAAGCTTTATATCAGCCTCCTCTTTTCGAGGATATTTATCCAAATCTTCCCCCTCTAAAAATTGGGTAGGATTTACAAAAATTGAGACTATTACATTATCATTCTCTTTTACTGCTCTTTTAATAAGTGATATATGTCCTTCGTGTAATGCCCCCATAGTTGGCACAAATCCCACACTACCGTCTAATAACTCTCTTGCTTCTTTAAAAGCTTTATAATCTCTCACTACTGTCATATCTTTATCACCTAATCTTTTTTGGATAAAATCATATCCAATATTTGCATTTAGAAAGGTAGCAACAGATATGGATGCTTATGAATATAGTGAATTGTTAAAAAATCTCAAAATAAAAATGGAGAATATTACAAATATTGTCAAACCAGATGAGATTCAAAAAAGATTAGATGAGATTGAAAAAATGCAACAAGACCCTCAATTTTGGAGTGATAATGACAAAGCTGCAAAAGTAGCTCAAGAGAAAACCAGACTTGAGAGAATGCTAAATAAATATAATGAAGCAAAAGATGCACTTGATGATGCAATAGAGTATTTTGAACTTGCCAAAAGTGAAAATGACGAAGAGACCTTAGAGATGCTCTATGAAGATGCCCAGAGCCTAAAAGAGCATATCCAACAGCTTGAAGTGGCTATTATGTTAAGTGGTGAGCATGATAGTGCAAATGCTATTGTTACAATTCATCCTGGAGCCGGTGGCACAGAGAGCCAGGATTGGGCAAGTATGCTATATAGAATGTATCTCAGATGGGCTGAAAGACATAACTTTAAGGTAGAAGTATTGGATTATCAACCTGGAGAAGAGGCAGGAATCAAAGATGTCAGTTTCATAATAAAAGGTGAAAATGCTTATGGATATTTAAAAGTAGAAAATGGTATCCACAGACTTGTTAGAATTAGTCCATTTGATTCAAATGCCAAAAGACACACATCTTTTACATCAGTAATGGTATCACCGGAGGTAGATGATGATATAGATATTGTAATTGAAGATAAAGATATCAGAATTGATACATACAGAGCCAGTGGTGCAGGTGGTCAGCATGTAAATAAGACTGAAAGTGCCATTAGAATTACCCATATCCCGACCAATATAGTAGTGCAGTGTCAAAATGACAGAAGTCAGCATAAAAATAAAGCTGCTGCTATGAAGATGCTAAAATCAAGACTCTATGAGTATGAGATGGCAAAAAAACAGGCTGAAATTGATGGTATAGAAAAATCTGATATCGGTTGGGGTCATCAAATCCGCTCTTATGTATTACAACCATATCAGCAAGTAAAAGATAGCAGAAGCGGTCAAGCTTTTAGTAATGTAGATGCTATTTTAGATGGCGATATAGACAAACTGCTTGAAGGGGTATTGATATCACAGGCTAGTAAGAGTAATTAGTATATTAGTGTATTAGTATATTGGTTATTTGTGTATTGGTTAATTATAAATAGGCAATAGGCATTGGGCATTATGATATATCTTTTGTATAAAAACGAAACGGACAATATAAAAATAGCTATAAAAGAGCAATAACTAAATACAAAAGTCCATTATACAACTTATAATAAATTGGGTATTTATATATATAAAATATAATGCCCAATGCCCAATGCCCAAT
>WFNP01000052.1 GCA_015488535.1 Nitratifractor sp. | reverse complement strand
CTCTTTTAGTGTGCTTTTTAAATCATTGAAACTAATATTTAAATTATTCACTTATAGTTCCTTATCAAAACTTCTGTGATTTTCCCACGCCTATTACTTTTACTATTTATAAATCTATTGGCATTTACAATTTGAATATCATAATTTTTATATAAATCTTTGATAAATTCTGTATCAGAATTACTCTGAACTACTTTGACACCCATATTGGATAATTTTTCAAACAGTTCAAAAAGCTCAAACTGCTCATCTTCTAAAAAGCAGTTGCTATCATATGAAGTAAAGTTAGAAGTATCATTTAGAGGATAATATGGTGGATCAAAATAGACTAAATCATCTTTTTTGGCTTCTTTTAAAACTTCTTTAAAAGATTGATGTTTAATAGTTACATTTTGCAAAGCTTCACTAGCACTCAATATCACATCGCAATCAGCAATATTTGGATTTTTATAACTTCCAATTGGAGTATTGAAATATCCTTTTTTATTTACTCTATATAATCCATTAAAACAGGTTTTATTTAGATATATAAATCTTGTAGCTCTATCTAAATTTGACAATTGATTAAAACTCTCTTTTCTATCAAGCTCTCTAATTTCATAATAAAACTCTTTAGAGTGCTTCTTTTTATATTCTTTAAGTTTATTTATCAATTCATAAGGGCTATTTTTAATAACATTATAAGTATTGATTAATTCCACATTTATATCAGAAAGCACAACTTTTTTATTTTTTAATGCTCTCCTTGAAAAAAGCTCAAAAAAAACTGCTCCACCACCTACAAACGGCTCATAATAGTTATTAAACTCTTTTGGGAAAAGTGGTAAAATTTGGGTTAATAAGCCTCTTTTACCACCTACCCATTTAACAAATGGCTGATATTGTCTATTGAATGGTTTATCTATTTTTATTGTCATTGTATGAAGCAACCTAGTTTTTGTTGATTATAGCTAAAAATTATTTTGTAGTTTATAAACATATCCATTTGAAAGCAAATTTCAATTATTGACTTCAATGCAATCTAAGTAACCTTCCTTTTCCAAAAAATATGCTATTTTATCTTCAATTAGCATAAGGGAGGAGATTATGGATAAAAAGATTTTAATTGATATTGCCAAAAAAGCAATAGCTGAAGAGCTTACAGGCAAAAAATTGATAGATAGAGATGAGCTTGTCAAAAAGTATCCTGATTTACTACAAAATGGTGCCGTATTTGTAACTCTAAATGAAAATCATTCACTTAGAGGCTGTATAGGCTCAATCATTGCTCATCAGCCCCTAATTGATGATTTGATACACAATGCAAAAGCAGCAGCATTTTCAGACCCTAGATTTAGCCCACTAAGAGCTGATGAGTTTGATAAGCTTGATATTGAGATATCTATTCTTACACCACCACAAAGGGTAGAGTATAACTCTATAGATGAATTAAAAAGCATTATTAGACCGGGAGTCGATGGGGTTATCATAAGAAAAGGTAACTATCAAGCTACATATCTTCCATCAGTTTGGGAACAAATTCCAGATTTTGACCTATTTTTTTATAATCTATGTATGAAAGCGGGACTCCCAGCAGATTGTTTGAAGATGCATCCGGAAGTTTACAGATATCAAGCGGAGAAGATTACGGAATAAGAGAGTATATTAGTTATTGGTTAAATTAGTTGAAGGATTTAAAATGAGTGAGAGAGGATTTAGCAATTTTTATAAAAAAGAAAAAGATAGAATTATTTGTCAGCTATGCCGTCACTACTGCAAACTAAAAGAGGGGCAAGTTGGAATTTGTGGAGTAAATAAAAATGAAGGCGGCAGGCTCAAAACACTGGTATATGGCAAAGTCTCAGCCCTAAATATAGATCCAATTGAAAAAAAGCCTCTATATCATGTTTTGCCTTCATCTGCATCTTTATCTCTTGGGACGGTAGGGTGCAATATGAAGTGTCCGTTTTGTCAAAATTGGCAAATATCTCAAACCAATTCACTAAACGGCTCCTATGAAGTGAGTCCTGAGCAGATAGTAGCATTGGCACTTGAGAAACAGTGTGCCACTATTGCATATACATATAATGAGCCTACAATATTCTATCCGTTTGCAAGAGATACGGCACTATTAGCTAAAAAGTATGGAATAAAAAATATATTTGTCAGCAACGGCTTAGAGTCCCCTGAAGTAATTGAGGATATGAAAGGCATAATTGATGCTTTTAATATAGATTTAAAAAGCTTTAAGAGTGAATATTACAAAAAGAGTCTAAAAGGCTCACTTGAAGGGGTGCTTGATACCCTAAAAAGACTCAAAAGAGGCGGATTTTGGGTAGAAGTAACTACTCTTATAGTGCCGGGTGATAATGATAGTGATGAAGAGCTCTCTCAAATAGCCGAGTTTATAGCCAAAGAGATGGATATCTATACACCCTGGCATATTAGTGCATTTCATCCTGATTACAAAGTCAATGATAAACTGCCCACACCTTTGCAGACACTTCAAAAGGCTGAGCAAATCGGCAAAGATAAGGGCTTAAAATATATCTATATGGGTAATATCCCGACAGATGGGATTACATATTGCCCAAATTGTGGATTGGAATTGATTAAACGGAGAGGTTTTTCAGTAGTCAAAAATATTTTAAGTGACGGAAAGTGTCCGGCATGTAACAGAGCCATAGAGGGTATTTGGAAATAAAATATAAAGGAGCAAAAAATGACAAGAAGAGCAGGAAATGCAGGGACATTTTATCCGGCAAGTTGCAGTGAGATAGAGAAGATGATAAATCATTTTAACAGTGTCTTAGATAGTGCGGTAAAAGACAAATCTATTTTAAATCAATCTACAAGAGCCATTATAGCTCCACATGCAGGATATATATACAGCGGATTTACCGCAAATAGTGCATACAGATTATTAGCTAATTCAAAAGCCAAAAGAGTAGTAGTAATTGGTCCTAGTCATCATGTATATTTTGAAGGGGTATCTACTACTTTGGCAGATAGCTATGAGAGCCCATGTGGAGATATTGAAATAGATACATCATACTCAAAGACTTTGGCAAAAAAATATGGCTTTGTTTCAGTAACTCAAGCCCACTACAAAGAGCATAGCACAGAGACTCAAATGCCATTTATCAAACATTACTTGCCAAATGCCAAAGTAGTAGAGTTGATTTATGGCAAAATTGATTATCACAAACTGGTGCCGATTATAAAAGATATATTATCAGATCCAGATAATGCCATAGTAATCAGCTCAGATTTGAGCCACTTCTATACACTCGAACAAGCAAAACAGTTGGATAATATCTGCTTAAGTGGAGTTGCCAAAGAGGATGTGAATATCTTGGATAAAGGGTGTGAAGCGTGTGGAATAGTTGGAATTAAGGCTATGATAGAAGCTGCCAAAGAGAAAGGATTGAAATCTGAGCTGCTTGATTATCGCACCAGTGCAGATGCAAGTGGAGACAAGAGTAGAGTGGTTGGGTATATGAGTGCTGTGTTTATATAAAAAAATCTATTAAAAAAACAGTAATAATAATCGGATATACTTTATGAAAATATAAAAAGGTTTATTATGGCAAAAACATCTATTAGCAATATAAAAGCAATTGAAATTTTGGATTCAAGAGGCAATCCGACTGTAAGGGTATTTGTTACTCTTGAAGATGGCACCAGAGTAAATGCCTCTGTTCCGTCAGGAGCAAGTACAGGAGAGTATGAAGCTGTAGAACTTCGTGACGGTGATCTATCACGATATAAAGGTAAAGGTGTTATAAAAGCCTGTAATAATGTCAATGAGATAATTGCTCCTGCACTGATTGGTATAGATGCAAGAGAACAGATAAAAATAGATAATCTTATGATTGAACTTGACGGCACTGAAAATAAAAGCCATCTTGGAGCCAATGCCATACTTGGGGTCTCTATGGCAATAGCCAAAGCTTCAGCAGTAAGCGAAAACGAAGAGTTATACAGATATCTCGGAGGCAGTGAAGCCAGACGATTACCGGTGCCTTGTATGAATATTTTAAATGGAGGAGAACACGCCGATAATAGTGTGGACTTCCAAGAATTTATGGCAGTGCCACATGGAGCTCCTACATTTTCGGAGGGTTTAAGATATGTATCAGAGACTTTCCATACACTAAAAGAGTTACTCAAAGCAAAAGGTTTGGCTACATCTGTAGGAGATGAAGGGGGTTTTGCTCCAAATCTGAGTAGTAATGAAGAAGCGATAGAACTCATCATAGAAGCAATTGAAAAGAGCGGTTACCAACCCGGCAAAGATATATCCATAGCCATAGACAGTGCGGCTACATCATTTGCTATGGATAAACAGGGTCATTACAATCTCAAATGGTCCGGAGAAGGAGAGATGAACAGTGATGATTTAATCTTATTGGCAAAAGAGTGGATAAAAAAATATCCTATTATTTTGTGGGAAGACCCTCTTGCCGAAGAGGACTGGAAAGGTTTTTCCAAATTTACTGCTCAATTGGGAGATAAAATTGAAGTAGTTGGAGATGATATTTTTGTAACAAATACCAAATTTATCCGTAGAGGAATTAAAGAACACACTGCCAATGCCTCCTTAATTAAATTAAATCAAATAGGCACAGTAACTGAAACAGTAGATGCTGTAAGACTCTGCATAGAAAATGGCTGGAGAGCATTTTTGTCTCACCGTTCAGGTGAAACAAGCGATACTTTTTTAGCGGATTTTGCAGTGGCAATGGGAAGTGGTCATCTAAAAAGCGGTTCAGCATCTCGTAGTGAAAGATTGGCAAAATATAACCGTATTTTAGAGATAGAAGCCCAACTTGGAGATGATGCTCTCTATTATTGGAAATAACCGAGCTTACTCCCAAAACAACTAACTAACGCGAGTCTCGGATAAGAGATAGCTATAATACTTGTCCATCAAATTGCTATAGATATTAACTTTAAAACTGATGTTACGCATAATTCTCAAAATAACTATAATTTAATGAAATTTATTCGGAGGCAGGACTTCAGTCCTGCACAATGCGGGGTTGAAACCCCGCCTCCTATGCTATATTGTTCAATATAATTTTATCTGCGTAAGGTCAGTTAAAAATTTAGCTTTTTAGAGTGATTAGAGCT
>WFNP01000051.1 GCA_015488535.1 Nitratifractor sp. | reverse complement strand
GTTATATGGTGCTTAATGGAACAAAAGTGTTCCTTGATTTGTAAAATTCCGGCAATAACAGACATTTTGTTAAATTTTGTCCGTTTAATAACTAACTGACCTTACACAGATAAAATAATTTTAAACAATTCATATATAAGATAGATTTTAACCTTATATTTTGTGGGGCTAAAGCCCCACCACCCAAAAAAGTAAATTGCAGTTAAACAAGGTTGTTTCAAATTATATGCGTAACATCAATAACAAACTTTATTTATCTTGTAAAAACAGTTTCAAAAATTTTGAGATGCTATCTTTCATATCATTTCTATCTACTACCATATCTATAAGTCCATGCTCAAGCAAAAACTCTGCTCTTTGGAAACCTTCTGGTAAATCTGCTCCGATTGTCTGCTTGATTACTCTTTGTCCGGCAAATCCTATCAATGCACCCGGCTCTGCCATAATGATATCTCCAAGCATTGCAAAAGAGGCGCTAACCCCTCCCATAGTTGGGTCAGTCAATACAGAAATAAACGGAAGTTTTTGCTCATGAAGCCTATAAAGTGCTGCTGATGTTTTGCTCATTTGCATAAGTGAATAGGTGCTTTCTTGCATTCTTGCTCCACCACTTGCCGATACGATTACTACTCCACATCTTTTTTCTATAGCTCTATTTACAGCTCTTACAATCTTTTCACCCTCTACGGAGCCGAGACTACCACCCATAAAGGCAAAATCAAATACTACCAATTCAGTTTCTGAGCCATCTATTGTGCAACTTCCGCTTACAACAGAGGAGCTTCTGCCTCCTGTTTTGGCTTTGCCCTCCTCTATTCTCTTTTTATAACTCTTTTTATCTACAAACTTCAAAGGGTCTATCGGGACAAGATTACTGTCGTGTTCTACAAAGCTACCCTCATCTGCCAAAAGCTCAATTCTCTTTTTTGCATCAATTCTAAAATGGTGAGAGCATTTGGGACATACATTACTGTTACCCTCTACCTCTTTATAATACATCAACGATAGACACTTGGGACACTTTATCCAGTGACTTGGACTGTCACTCTTTTGAGCTTGTTTCCTTATCCCGCTAAATAGACTTCCAAAATTCATATAGACCCCTTTGAATTACTATAAGAGCTTTTATATCAAGCTAAAAACTTTTTAACCATGCTTTTGGCTGCTTCCCTACCGTCTCTTACAGCTGTAACCACCAAATCAGCCCCTCTTGAGCAATCACCTCCGGCATATACCCCTGCTTTGGTAGTCTCATAATTTTCATTAACTATAATACCGCCCCATTTATCAGTTTCTATCCCATTTTCTGCCAAGAATGGATATGCAACAGGGTCAAATCCAAGAGCAAAAATTACGATATCAGCATCTACTGTAAATTCACTACCACTAATCTCTTCTACTCTTTGTCTGCCACTCTCATCAGGTTCAGTTAATCTGGTTTTTATCATTTTAACTCCGACAACTTCACCATCTTCATTTGTCAATACCTCTTTTGGTGAGCAGTAAAATTCAAACTCTACACCCTCTTCTTTGGCATTATGATACTCTTTACGGCTTCCAGGCATATTGTGTGCATCTCTTCTGTATAGACACTTTACACTTTTGGCTTTTTCTCTCAAAGATGTTCTTACACAATCCATAGCAGTATCACCACCACCAATTACTACTACATCTTTATCTTTTACATCTATATTTTTTTCTCGTGGCTCACCAAAAAGTTTCTTTTGGATATCTACCAAATACTCCATAGCCAAATAACAACCTTTGGCATTTTCACCCTCAATACCCGGTCTTCTTCCAGCAGTTGCTCCTACTCCTATAAATACAGCATCAAAATTCTCTATCAGCTCACTAAGTGTTACATCTTTGCCTACTTCTGTGTTTTGATGGAAAACTGCCCCCTCTTCTTTTAGAATTTGAACTCTTCTTTCTACTACATTTTTATTGAGTTTAAATCCGGGGATTCCATAAGTGAGTAATCCACCTGCTCTATTTTGCTTGTCAAATATCTCTACATCTACCCCTTCACGAAGCAAAAATGTAGCTACTGACAATCCTGCCGGTCCAGCCCCTATGATGGCCACTTTTTTGCCCAATTTCTTTTGAGAAAATTTAGGACGAAGCCCCTTTTTAAACCCTTCTTCACTGATAAAAGTTTCAACAGAGCCTATTGTAATAGCTCCATATCCATCATTTAGTGTGCAGTTACCCTCACACAATCTATCATGAGGGCAAATTCTTCCCATAACTTCCGGGAATGGAGATGATTCATTGGAGAGATGAAATGCAAATTCCAAATCTTTACTGGCAGTTGCTCTTAGCCACTGTGGTATAAAGTTGTGTAAAGGGCAACCATTATGACAGTATGGGTCTCCACACTGAATACATCTGTCAGACTGCTCTGAAGCCTTATCGGTCTTGAATACTTCATAAATCTCATCATAATCTTTAACCCTCTCTACCACATCTCTTTTGGTAGCATCGATTCTTTCTAAATCAAAAAATCGTAACATATTACTCTCCCTCCTCAATCATCTTCAATGGACCCTTCATATCTTTGGGGCGAACCAACCAGAAGTTTCTAATCTCTACTCTAAAATTATCCAATATATCTTTGGCTTTTTTACTTCCAGTCTCATTATAATAATCTTTTAACAGCTTTTTGAGATAGTATCTCTCAATATCTGTATCTTCTGTATCTATTCTTCTGGCTTCTACCAACTCCTGGTTGATATTTTCAGCAAATTCGTGATGAATATCATATACAAATGCAGCTCCACCTGTCATACCAGCACCAAAATTAACTCCTGTGCGACCAAGAATTACTACCACTCCACCAGTCATATATTCGCAAGGGTGGTCTCCTGTACCTTCAACAATAGCAATAGCTCCGGAGTTTCTGACTCCAAATCTCTCACCAACCTGACCTGCGATATATAGCTTACCACCTGTTGCACCATATAGGCAAGTGTTACCACCAAGTGAAAACTCTTCACCACTCTTATCACCTGTAATAACTATTCTACCGCCATTCATACCTTTACCGATATAATCATTACCTGCACCATGCACCCTGATAGATACACCATTTATCAAAAATGCTCCCAAAGATTGACCTGTGGTTCCTGTAAGTCTGATATCTATTGTCTTATCTGGTAAGCCTTTATCTCCATAATATTTGGCAATTTCACCGGAAATCAGTGTTCCAAAGCTTCTGTTTAAGTTTGTAATCTCTTTTCTGATAGTTACCTTATCTGATGGGTGTTTAATTGCCGGCATTACCTCTTTGAGTATCTCTTTTTCATATCTGTTATCATCAAATGGCTCATTACTCTCTACTTGACAAGTATCTACTCCGTCCAATCTCATAAGCAGTGTATCAAGCTCAAATTTTTTGGCAAACTCATCATCTATTACTTTAAGTAAATCTGTTCTACCAATAATCTCTTCAAGACTTTTGTAACCGAGTGATGCCAAAATCTCTCTCACATCTTGAGCCATAAGTTTAAAGTAATTCATTACTCTCTCTACACTACCCTCATAATGCTCTCTGAGTTTCTCTTCCTGAGTAGCGATACCTACTGAGCATCTGTTTAAGTGGCAAATTCTTAGGATTTTACATCCAATTACTGTCAATGCTCCTGTCCCGAAGGCATAACTCTCTGCTCCAAATATAGCAGCTTTGACAATATCCAAGCCTGTTTTTAATCCACCATCAGTCTCAACAGTTACAAATTTTCTCAAATCATTTGCTTTGAGTGCATTGTGAGCTTCTACCAATCCAAGCTCCCACGGGTTACCTGCAAATTTGATTGAGCCAATAGGTGCCGCACCTGTTCCGCCATCAGCTCCTGAGATAATAATCTTGTCTGCATACGCTTTGGCAACTCCTGCAGCTATTGTGCCAACTCCAGCAGTGGATACCAGTTTGACTGCTATTTTTGCCTCTGGATTTATCTGTTTAAGGTCAAATATAAGCTGAGCCAAATCCTCGATAGAGTAGATATCGTGGTGTGGCGGAGGTGAAATCAGAGTAACACCCGGTGTAGTATGTCTGAGTCTTGCAATCAAAGGTGATACTTTATGACCCGGAAGCTGACCACCCTCACCCGGTTTTGCACCTTGAGCTACTTTGATTTGAAGCTCCTGCGCACTTCTTAGATATGCCGGAGTTACCCCAAATCTACCTGATGCTATTTGCTTAATTTTAGAGTTTTTAATAGTGTCAAATCTTGCTTCATCTTCGCCACCCTCTCCGGAGTTGCTTCTACCACCAAGTCTATTCATAGCTTCAGCCAGACACTCGTGGGCTTCTGGTGATATAGAGCCAAGAGACATAGCCGCTGTGCAGAATCTTTTATAAATACTCTCTAATGGCTCAACTTCATCTACAGATATAGGCTCTCTGTCACTATTCAACTCAAAAAAGTCTCTAATAAATTTTTTGCCTCTATGCTCTATTCTGTTTTTCAGTAGATTATAATCCTCTTTTTTACCGCTAATAGAGGCTCTATGGATAGCATGAACAGTAGCCGGTGCAAAATCGTGATACTCTCCACCATCAAGATATTTGTAAAATCCTCCGATATTGATTGGGAATATTCTATTGGCTGTGCCTCTCTCATAAGCTTCTGAGTGATACTTTTTAATTCTTGCTTCTATATCAGAATAACCCAATCCACCAAGTAGAGTATTTGCCATTGGGAAGCACTCATCTGTAATCTCTTTGCCAAGTCCAATGATATCAAACAGCATAGAGTTTCTATAACAAGATATTGTTGAAATTCCCATCTTTGACATAATTTTAAGAAGTCCGGCATTTATGGCTTTTCTTGCTTTTTTCAAAATCGGAGCCATATTTACATCTGGATTTTTTCTTCTCTCTACCATTGCGATTGTCTTAAATAGCATATATGGATGTATTGCAGATGCACCAAATGCTATAAGAGCAGCAGCAGAGTGTGAATCATATACTTCACCTGTAATTGCTACAATACTGACTAAATGTCTAACCCCTGCATCAAGCAAGGCGTGATTTAATCTACTAACCACCATCAACATAGGCATAGTCATTTTGGTTTCGCTTAATGTATGGTCATCTAGAATAACTATTCTAACATCATCTTTTTTTACATCTTGAATAATTCTATTGACAAGAGTATTCATACTCTCTCTAAGATTTTCAGTAAAGTCTGTATAGTATCTGCGTGATTTATATGATGGGTCAAATTTTGGATCTTTTTCATTACCAAAATCTTCCAAAATTATTAATTTTTCATAACTCAATATTGGTGAAACAGTTTTTAACCTTTTGGCATGTTCAGCATCTTCTACCAATATATTTCTAATCTCTCCAAAGCCTGTATTTAAACTCATTACAACCCTCTCTCTGATTGGGTCAATTGGAGGATTGGTTACTTGGGCAAACTTTTGTTTGAAAAAGTCTGTAAAGTTTCTCTGTTTGTTTGAAAATGCTGCAAGAGGTGTATCATCACCCATTGAAGCAGTAGCCTCTTTACCCTCTTTTACCATAGGCTCAATTACTTGTTCAATCACTTCAAGAGTAATATTAAAGTATCTTTGTCTAGCCTCCATTATACTCTTGTCTGGCACCTTAATAGTGGAGAATGGGTCATCCATATGTTCTTGTAGATATACCATACTATCAGTTAGCCATTTACTGTATGGTTGTCTCTTTTTGAGGTAGCAATCTATATCACTGCTTTTTAAGACTGTGCCATATTTTAAATCAACCCCCATCATTTCACCAGATTGGAGTCTACCTCTCTCTTCTATCTCTTCATCCGGAATTTCAAGCACACCATACTCAGAAGCTATCAGTAATCTTTTATCTTTTGTAACAATATATTTAGAAGGTCTTAAACCATTTCTATCAAGCACACAACCTATATATCTACCATCTGTCAAACTCACCGCAGCCGGTCCGTCCCAAGGCTCAAAACAAGTGCTTGTATATTCATAAAAGGCTCTAAGTTCAGCATCCATATGAGGGGCATTTTGCCAAGGAGCAGGAATAATAGCTCTTGCAGCCTTGAAGAAATCAACTCCATTTACTCTCAAAAATTCAAAGAAGTTATCCAAACTTGCTGAATCACTCATACCACTTTGAATAATCGGCATAAGTCTTCTTAACTCTTCATTAGTAAAGACATCACTCTTTAAATCTTCACTCTTCATAATAGCATTAAATCGGTTGGCAGTTACGGAGTTTATCTCTCCATTGTGAGCTATCATTCTAAATGGTTGAGCCAATTTCCATTGTGGCAAAGTATTTGTAGAAAATCTTTGATGGAATAGACAAAATGAAATCTCAAAATCTTCATCTTGCAAATCTTTATAAAACTCTTTGATATGAGTTGGCATTACCAACCCTTTATATGATACTACTTTGCTTGAAAAAGATGGAATATAAAATTTTTCATTATCTTTTAATCTATACTCTATCTCTTTTCTTGACAGATAAAGCAGAGCATCAAATCTTCTTGCACCCATTAAAGAATCAGCAGATACAAACACTTGAGTAATTTTTGGTAGTGTAGATATAGCCTGTTCGCCAAGTGCATTGGTATCTACCGGCACACTTCTTATATGGTCAATTCTAAGGTCATTATTGATACATATCTCTTTGATGACTTCTATCTCTTCATCACTTTCGTGAAATACCATAGCCACACCATACATATCTGGAAGTGTTATACCATCCTCTTCACACACTTTGGCAAAAAACTTTTTAGGAATTGATAATAATAGACCACTTCCATCACCTGTTTTACCATCAGCTGCAATAGCACCTCTGTGCATCATTCTTGAAAGTGCAGTAACCGCATCATCAAGGTTTTTGTGTGATACTTTATTATCTATTGATGCCAATAGACCAAAACCACAATTATCTTTAAACGAGGTAATCAAATCTCTCATAAGCCAACCTTAAACTATATTTTAGTAGGACATCGTAATATCCCAAGTTCGTATGATTTTATCTAAAATGAGATTAAAAATGGATTTAAGATTTAGTGTATTAGTTATTAGTTATTGGTTATTGGTTAAAATGAAATAGTAATTGGGCAATAGGCATTAGAAAATATTGGTGTTATTAGTGTATTGCCCAATGCCATTAATAAACAACAGATAATATAATGTAAATTTCAATACAGTAAGGTTTATCAAACAGTATGAAAGGTTTTATACTCTCTCTACACAAAGTATCCAACGAAGATATGATTGTAACAATACTGACTGAAGATAAGGTTATTACACTCTATAGATTTTACGGAGCCAGACACTCTGTTTTGCAACTTGGATATCTGATAGATTTTGAGATAGAAGAGGATAGATACGGAACATTTCTTCCAAGATTGAGAAGTGTCACTCATATTGGGACAAATTGGCTCTACAAAAGAGACAGATTAATGGTTTGGCACAATTTTATCAAACTTTTGAACATACATTTAAGAGATACCCAAGAGTTGGAAATATTTTATTTTAATACTATAATGAATGCTTACAAAAGATTTGAAAAACAAAATCCAAAACGGGTTATTTCTGAAATTTATATAGATATACTTAAATTTGAAGGAAGATTGCATAATTTGAACAAATGTTATATATGTGAACAATCCTTGGGTCAGGAGATATCTCTGATGCAGTCATTGATACCTGCTCATCCTACCTGTATATATGCTCCATCTATTGCATATTCAAAAATATCTGACTATTTTGATACAAGCAAAACAGTATGGCTCGAGGATAATGAAGTAGATGTGATATATTCTATTATTCAAAAAGGATTATAAAAATAATATGGCTTTTAAATACGGGAACAAAGTCCCGTCTCCTGAAGCTACAGGGTTTTACTTGTCACTTTCACCGTGACCATCACCTCTTGACATCTTTTCAAGTAATCTAAGAAGTGTCCTGACTCCTGCACCAGTGGCACCAGATGGATTTTCACCCCAAGCGTGTTCTACAAATGCCGGACCTGCAATATCAAGATGAGCCCATCTGTTTTTGTGATGCTCATCTATAAATTCACCTAAAAACATAGCAGCAGTTATTGCACCACCATATCTAGTATTTGATATATTACAGATATCTGCTATTTCACTTTTTAGAGTCTTTTTCAAATATCTATTAAATGGCAATTTGGCTGTAAGCTCCCCACTTAACATATCAGCTGCATATATAATCTGGCTAACTGGATCATTATCAAATCCCATTACACCTATTGTATAGTTACCCACTCCTACTACACAGGCACCTGTAAGTGTAGCCATATCAAATATATAATCAGCCTTTACCTTCTCTTGTGCATAGCACAATACATCAGCCAATACCAGCCTACCCTCTGCATCTGTATTTCTAACCTCTATTGTTTTACCGTTTTTAGCTACCAATACATCATCTGGTTTATAGGCATCTCCACCTATCATATTTTCAACTGCACCTATAAATCCATGCACTTCAATAGGTAAATTCAACTCTTCAACAGCTTTCATAATTCCCAAAACTGCGGAACCGCCACTCTTATCTGATTTCATTGTTACCATAAAATCAGCAGGTTTCAAGCTAAGTCCGCCACTGTCATAGGTAAGCCCTTTGCCTACAATTGAAATTACAGCTTTTGGGTTTTGTGGTTTATAGCTAAGATGTATCAATTTTGGTTCATGGCGACTTGCTCTACCTACTGCAAGGAGTGCCTCCATCTTCTCCTCTTTCATCTGCTCAACATCTAAAATTTCACACTCTAAATCTCTTTTATCACAAAGCTCTTTTGCAATTTGAGCCATAATATCAGGATAACAGTCATCAGGAGCAGTATTTACAATATCTCTTGTAAAATTGACAGCTTCGGCACCTATAATACCTTTTTCTACTGTCCTTTGAATAGAAGGTATATCAATCTCAAAGCCGTTATACTCCTCCATAGATATTCTTATTTTATGTAAGCCTTTATCACTCTTTTTACTTTTATATCTATCAAACTTATATCCGCCAAGAAGTAAGCCCTCTACTTGAGCCCTTAAAACAGAGGTGCATTTTGGATGATTTAGATATGTAGCCATTTTTGCAATTTTAAAGTTACTGTTAGATAAAGCTCTTACGGCATTGGCAGAGGCTGAGCGAATATCAGAAGCATTAATTGAGTCAGCTCCTACAAATAACTTGCCCTTTTCTGCAAGTAGTATTGTTTCATCCTGCTCACCGTTAAATCCGGCTTTTTGTAACAATTCATGATACTCATCTACAAATCTCTGGTCAAAATTTTTGGCTACAACTATAACTATCTCTATATCAGCTTCTATCTCATTGAGTAATTTTTCATAAAATTTAACCCGTTTCATTATTTTCCTTTTAAATTTCTTTTGGTATATTGGTTATTGGATTTATGGTAAAATATATATTTATATATACTATAATGCCTAATGCCTAATGCCTAAAAATTAGAAAGTATTAGTAATTAACTTAACCTTTCCAATACACCAATAACTAATATACCAATAACCAATATACCAATATACCAATTTTTTTTACTCTTCTTTAAAAGCCCCAACTGCTGTCAATTTTTCATATCTTTTATTAAGTAATTCATCTCTACTCAACTCTCTAAGTGAGCGGACAGATTCCAAATAGTAATTTTTTACAGCTCTGGCTGCACTCTCTTTATCTCTGTGGGCTCCTATTAGAGGCTCATCTATAATATCATCTATCAAATTATGTTCTTTTAATGCATCTGGAGTAATTTTGAGAGCTTTTGTTGCTTGTTCTACTTTGCCAGGGTCATTCCATAAAATTGCACTACAACCTTCCGGAGATATTACAGAAAATACAGAATATCTCATCATAGCAAGTCTGTCGGCTACTCCAATAGCCAAAGCTCCCCCACTTCCACCTTCTCCAATTACGATAGATACCAATGGAATTTTTAATCCTGAAAATTCAAACAGATTTCTGGCTATTGCTTCACTCTGCCCTCTCTCTTCTGCTCCAAGTCCAGGATAAGCACCCGGAGTGTCTATCAGCATAAGCACCGGAATATTAAACTTTTCAGCCATTTTGGCTACTCTTAAAGCTTTTCTATACCCTTCTGGATGGGGCATACCAAAATTTCGTCTTAGCTTATGTTTGGTTCCTCTACCTTTTTGCTCACCAATTACTACTGTTTTTTGTCCATCAATCCAACCCAAATAACATAATATTGCAGGGTCTTCTCTATACATTCTATCGCCATGTATCTCTTGAGCATCTTCCATAATAAGCCTTATATAATCTAAGGCATAAGGTCTATCAGGATGTCTGGCAAGTTGAAGCTTTTGATAATCATTGAGTGAGCCGAATATTTTTTTGACCTCTTTTTCAAGGTCTTTTTGCAATATCTCAATAGCAGCATCATCTTTTCTAGCTTGTGCTGCTTCTATATCATTTTGGATATCCTGTATCGGCTTTTCAAAATCAAGATAATTTGCCATACAACTCTCTTTTTAGATTTTTTTGAAAATTACGACACCATTTGTGCCACCAAATCCAAAAGAGTTACTCATAACTATATTTAACTCTGCCTCTCTTGCCTCATTTGGAGTATAATCTAAATCACAATTCTCATCCGGTGTTGTATAATTGATAGTTGGTGGTATGATACCTTTTTGCATAGCCATAATTGAAATTACCGCCTCAATAGAACCAGCAGCCCCAAGACAGTGTCCAATTTGACCTTTTGTAGAGCTGACTGTCGGACAATTCTCTTTGCCACCAAAGAGTTCTTTAAGTGCGGCTGTCTCATTTTTATCATTAATTGCAGTAGATGTTCCATGTGCATTTACATAATCTACCTTTGGTTTTCCAGCCATCTCATAAGCTGCTCTCATTGCTCTAAGTGGTCCATCCATTGTAGGGGTTGTGATATGATTAGCATCTCCACTCTCACCAAAGCCTATCAATTCTGCATATATTTTGGCTCCTCTTGCTTTGGCTGATTCATACTCTTCAAGTATCAATGCACCTGAGCCTTCACCCATTACGAAACCGTCTCTATCTTTGTCAAATGGTCTTGATGCTGTTTTTGGGTCATCATTTCTGGTTGAGAGTGCTTTCATAGCAGCAAATCCACCAACTCCAACTCCACAAATAGCAGCTTCAGCTCCTACCACCATCATACCATCAGCCCCACCGGTCATTATCGTTTTGGCTGCTTCATTGATAGCATGAGTTCCGGCTGCACATGCAGTGACTGAGCCTAAGTTTGGTCCTTTCAAACCGTGTGCAATAGATACAAATCCACCCAACATATTAGCCAATGCAGAAGGGATAAAAAATGGCGATATTCTTCTAGGACCTCTGTTTTCTAAAATAATAGAATTTTTTTCAATTGCTATCAAACCACCAATACCGGAAGCACAACTTACTCCAAATCTATCCATATTGATTTTATCTCTATCTACTCCGGCATCTTCCATTGCTTCAGCAGCAGCTTTTAAGCCAAGCTGTATAAATCTGTCTGCTTTTTTTACCTCTTTTGCATCCATTACAGTAGTAGGGTCAAAATCTTTAACCTCTGCTGCAATTTTAACACTGAATTTATCTGTATCGAAAAGAGAAATCATATCTACACCACATTCACCTTTTACTATGGCATCAAATGCTTCCTCTTTATTATGACCTACACTGTTTATCATTCCTAAACCTGTAACAACAACTCTTCTCACCTTGGCTCCTTGGCTTTCGTAATAGATGGGAAACTTCCGTAAAAATCTCCAATCTTTCACGAAAAGAGGTAAGATTTTACCTCTTTTTGTAAAACTTAATTACTTATGCTCTTCGATGAATTTAATAGCATCTGCAACAGTAGCAATCTTTTCAGCCTCTTCATCAGGAATTTCAATATCAAACTTCTCTTCAAGAGCCATTACAAGCTCTACTACATCAAGACTGTCCGCACCCAAATCTTCTACAAATTTAGAATCCTCTTTTACTTCATCAGGGCTTACATTAAGTTGCTCTACTACTACCTCTTTAACATCGTCAAAAATTGCCATCGTTTCTCCTCAAATTTAATTGTGTGGTGTAGTATATCAAAAGTTGGTTTAACGCAAAGGTGTATAGTCCATACCTTTTAACTCTTTTTTGGGTATGTTACCTTCTGTATCTTCTGATTCACAACAGTTTAGCAGGGATTTATTGGGATGTTTTATAAAATCATAACCTCTATATACTGTGTATAATCCATATACTACCACCACAATAGAGGCCAAATTTACCATAACTTGTCTAAGAGAGCTTTTTGTAAAGAGTGAAGTAAATAATCCCAAGCCCATAAGTGCCGGAATTGTGCTGATACCAAATATAAACATTACAAATGCTCCCCATATCGGACTTCCTGTGCTTGCTGCATCAACAGCAAAGAAATATACCAATCCACAAGGTAGCAATCCATTTAAAAGTCCCAAAAGATAAAAACTGTATAAAGATTTATCTCTTAAAATATATCTAAAAGCCTTTTGATACCAACTGCTACCTGATAATGAATGCTCTAAGAGAGTCAAAAATTTAATCTTTCCAACCAATGACAATCCCGCAAGTATCATAAAAACACCTGCAATAATTGTAAATACTCCTGTGGCATATCCATTTACCATGGCTACTCCGCCAATAGCTCCAAATACTGCTCCAAGTGTGGCATAGGTGGTAATTCTGCCAAATGAATAGAGCAAATGAGCAGTTACTTCGTGAATTTTACTCCACTTTTTATCAATTTTGGCAGACGAGTAAGCAATCACTATGCCTCCACACATACCCAAACAGTGTCCAAATGAGCCTAAAAATGCTGTAAGCATTACAGCTAATATATCTACTCCACCCATCTTATACACCCAACAGTTTTTTGCGGATTCTTGGATTGGTCAAATTCTCACCTCTTAACATTCGTAATTTCATTTCATTAAAATCTATACAATCTTTGCATTTTTTCTCTCTTGCCCCAAATCCGTAATGCATAGATGTATGGTCTTTTACTCCATACCATGCCTTTTTGGCATCTATCCAACGCTTTGTATCTATCGTATGCACCCAAATGATAGCTTTATCTTTAAAATCTTTATTTTCAAGCCATTTAATCATACAACCCGGGTCATCAAAAAACCAAGTATTTCCATTAGGTGCTATCACCTCAACAGCATTCTGCTCTGTCTTGATAAGCATTTTACACTCTGTATCATTTGTAAAATTGAGCTTTACAGGCAGAGGCTTAAAGGCGGTATTACCCTTTACAATTGTGACAGGTTGCTCTTTTTTTGATAAAGATACCAAAATAAGAGCCAATACACCTATAATCATTATTGTTGTAACAACAGGCAGTAATTTTTTTTTCACTTATAGACTCCATAGTTAGATTATTGTTATCAATTACAAATATATTAATAATGTAATTGTTAAATGAGTGTTAATTGATATTACTCTTTGGACTCTATCTCCATCTTTTTTATTATCAAATCTATTGGTAATTTGTGAGTTTTTGCCAACTCTTCTATAATAAGTGTATCTACAATTCCATCTTTGATAGATTTTATAATGATATCTATTTTAGAACTCTCATCTGGTGCTTCTCTCAACTCTTTTATAACTTCTGCAATATTTTGTGGATATTCATATACGATATCATATATTTTTTTTAAATCATTCGGCTCTATTGCATTATCTTTTGCAAGCATATCGGCTTGATAACCATTTATTATACCTTCATTAAACCAATCAATAATAAGTGCTATTTTAGATAGATAGCCATCTTCTTTGTCAAGAAGAGTTTGAAATGAGGTATCTCTTGGCAAATATCTGGATAACAAAAGTGATATATACGGTTTTTCATCTTTTGCCAAATCATTTTTATAAACAATATAGAGTTTGGCTTCAGGTGGTATTCTACTCTCTAACAAATCCAATAATTCATCAAGAGTAATCAAAGTCATATCAGGATACACATGTATTGCCATTGCGATACTGTAAGCACTCTGCATCTCCCATATATTTCTAACCATAGATAGCATAGCACTCTCTATTCGATTTGCACTTTGTGAGTATGTAGATACAAAAAAATTCTCTCTAAATATATCTGCGGGATTTTCAATACCAAATATAATATCATCATCTTCAGGTTCCAAAAGTATATCTATAAAAGTATCCAATGTAGATGACAGACCAATAGTAGTCAATGACTCTATCTCTATGGGTGCAGGAATTAGATTTATAGATTCAATTTTATTTATCAGTTTGAAACTCTCAACATTATCCGGATAGATCAATATATTTTTTGCATTTATCTCTTTGAGAGGTTTTAGAAGTGTTATAGTTTCTTCATCCAAATGACTTGAAATTATCAAATTTACAGCATCTTTTCCGACAGCAAGAGATGATATATCAAAACTCTCTATATTCAATTTTAATCTATCTTTATCACCGGATAAACAAATCTGCAGAGCCTGTTCAGCGTTTGGGTCTAGAGCCATACACCTTAGTTTCATACTGTAATCCTCTTAAAAAATCATCTGCTATTATACAGTTATTCAATAACTTTTATATTTATTTGAGCAACTCTAATCTTGCCAAAAATCCTGCATAGCTTGTATATCCACTGTCAGCAAATTTTAATTTGCCATCACTGCCATAATACAGAGTGCTTGGAAATACATTGACTCCAGCTTTTGATGCCAAAATTCCGGACATATCATTTATTACTGTAAAATCCACTCCCCTAGTCTTCATCCACTCTCTTAATTGCTCATTGGTTCCACTATTTACTGCTACTGTAATTAAAGTAATATCTTCATTTTTAGATAAATCCTCAACAGTTGATAACTCTTGACGACATATTGGACACCAACTCCCCCAAAAATGCACTACAACAGGCTTTTTATCTTTAAGTAAATTAGATACCTTTTTACCTTTTAGAGTAACTCTGTCATTCAAAGATGAGAGTGCAAAACTGTTTTTTGGGGCTCTAAACAGACCCACAACTGATGAAGCCATTAGAGCAACCACAAACAATCCTGCATACTCTGCACTCTTTTTAAAAAAATCTCTTCTATTCATCAAATTTATATTTTTTCCAAAGCACTGCCTAAATCATCTATCAAATCTTGAGTATCTTCAAGTCCGATACTAAGTCTAATTAATCCCTCCGGCACTCCTGCATCAATCAACTCTTGAGTGCTAAGCTGCTGGTGGGTAGTACTAGCTGGATGAGTTACAATAGATTTGCTATCTCCTATATTTACAACAAGACTAAAAAGCTTTAATGAATCTGCCAATTTTTGGGCTTTTTCTCTTCCTTCTACCTCAAAACTGAGCAATCCACTAGCCATAGCATCTTTGAAATATTTTTGAGCCAATTTATAGTTGGGATTACTCTCTAAGCCTGGATAATTTACCTTTTTTACCTTTGGATGAGATTCCAAAAATTTGGCTATTGCTAATGCTGAATTTGAGTGCTGTTTCATTCTAAGAGGCAAAGTCTCCAATCCCTGAATATAAAGCCATGAGTTAAATGGACTAGGAGCAGCTCCTAAATCTCTAAGAAGAGCAAGTCTTACTCTAAGTGTAAAAGGTGGCAATGGAAAAGAGGTATAAACAAGTCCGTGATAACTCTCATCTGGCTCATTAAAGTGGTAATATCTATCATTGCCAATAATTTTATCTTTTAACTCTTTGCTCTCTACAATAATTCCACCAATTGCCAACCCTTGACCGGTAGTATATTTACTGGCACTATGCACTACCACATCGACACCATGCTGGATAGGTTTGCATAGTATTGGTGTAGCTACTGTATTATCTGAGCAGGTTATAATATTGTATCTGTTTGCAATTTTTACAACCTCATCAATATCTGATACATCAATACTTGGATTTGTAATTGTCTCAAAGAGTATAATTTTTGTTCTCTCATCTATAAGAGTTTCTAACTCTTTTGGATTGTGAATATCAAAATATCTCGCCTCTATCCCAAAACGGCGTAGTGTATGACCTGTTAGAGTAGTAGTCCCTCCATATACTTGCTTTGCTACTGCTATATTATCACCGGCTTCTGCCACATTTGCAATAGCATAAAATATTGCACTCATTCCACTTGCCGTAGCAACTGCTGATATACCCCCTTCAAGTGCTGCAAAACGCTTCTCAAATACATCAGTAGTTGGGTTCATAAGTCTAGTATATATATTACCAAGCTCTCTTAGCTCAAATAGATTTGCTGCATGCTCAGCATCTCTAAACTCATAAGCTGTAGTTTGATAAATTGGCACTGCCATAGTGCCTTGCTCATCTTTGATATAACCTTCATGTAGTGCTATTGTCTGCTCTTTCATATCCTTCTCCTTTTTAAACTATAAATATTACTATGCCCCAAACAAGCAGTGTAAATACAAATGTAAGAAGCACCGCAAATGCTCCTATATCTTTGGCTTGTCTGGCAAGTTCGTTATACTCTTTGGTTACCAAATCCACTACTCTTTCTATGGCACTATTAATTGCTTCAACTATCAATATTGGATACATAGACACTATTAAAATGGTAGTCTTAATTGTATTAAATGGTGAAAACAGTATTAATAATATAGTAATTATACTTATCAAAGTAAGTTGTATTTTAAAAGATGTTTCACTCTTTAATACATCTGCCATACCTTGTAGTGAATATTTTATATTTGAAAAGAGTTTAAATTTTGGTTTATTTGTCATAATTTATAATATTTTTATCTAAATCTATTTAATATAATATCTTGAGACTGTAAATTATTAAATCCCAATTCAATAAATGGTGCTGTAACATCATAAATAACTTCCCATATATCATCTAGTTCAGTTTCTACAGATAAAATTGAAGCTTTAATATCTTTTTCTGTATGTTGATACAGGTCAAGTGAAAGTCGTTTATAAAAGTAGTATCCTCCACCCACTTCTGTTTCAGAGCAGATCAAAGCATATATATTATACTCTTTATCAATTTCAATTAACAGGTCACTT
Source organism: Nitratifractor sp. (assembly GCA_015488535.1). Classification (GTDB taxonomy): domain Bacteria; phylum Campylobacterota; class Campylobacteria; order Campylobacterales; family Sulfurovaceae; genus Nitratifractor. The sequence continues at coordinate 4,494 of WFNP01000051.1, read as the reverse complement.
TTTCTCTTCTTTTTTGCTATAAAATCACCAAATTCATTATATTTGGACATTGCAAGAATAATTGAATAGGACTCTATATCACCTTTTTGTAGAAATTTGTTAAAAAGCTCTAAAAACTCTCCTGCCTCATTATAAAATTTTACAGCTAATTTCATAGAGTTTTCATTATTATAAAGTTTTATAATACTTCTATCTTTCATACTGCATTCTCCTTTAGTATATTTATCTGTAATACTATCTGAAAAAAGTTGATTTGATATTATAATCTTATAAAAACAATATTAATAGTATCGTAATTAAGTTATAATCTACCTATTGATTTATTTTACATATATTATTTGGAATACTTATAATAAGTTATTCAATATAATTTTATGTGCGTAAGGTCAGTTATTAATTTATCTTTAGGAGTATGATGTATGAATATATTTTTATCTTATACTATTGGTGTAACAATAGCTGTATTGATTCTGTATGTTATAGGATTAATTTTAGCTCCATTCAAACCAGACAGTATCAAAAATGAGCATTTTGAGTGTGGATTGCCAGCAAGTAGCAGTAAGCCCAAAAAAGCAAATTTCAACTTTTTTGTATATGCAGTCATGTTCATAGCTGCTGATATGACAGGACTCTTTTTTACTCTTTTTGTATATGCACACTCCAAACACTCTATGATTATAGCTTCACTGTTTGCTATCGTGATGGCAACAGGAATTACAATAGCAATGAAGGAGTATAAAGATGCTCAAAATTCTTGATTTTTTTGAATATGCCAAAAGTGAGAGCCTTTGGATGGCACATTTCTGCACAGGATGTTGCTCATTGGAGATGGCAGCGGCTATGGGTCCAAGATACGATTGGGAGAGATATGGATATATGCCGACTCCTACTCCCCGACAAGCTGATATATTGATGATTACGGGACTTGTGAGCAAAAAGATACTACCAGCACTACTTAGAACCTATGCACAGATGGGTGAGCCAAAGTATGTAGTGGCTCTTGGAGCCTGTTCATTTGACGGAGGTCCCTATAATGATTCTCTCTCAGTTATAAAAAATCCTACCGAAATACTACCTGCTGATGTATTTATAGCCGGATGTCCTCCAAAACCCGAAGCAATAATAGAAGGCTTGGAGCAGGTAAAAGCCAAAATAAAAGCAGGAATCCCAAGTGCAGCCAGTCAGGGAGGATTATGGAAGGAGATGGAGTTTTGATGGATTATATAAAAAATACTATTTCAGATATTCCCACTGAATACATAGAAGACTACAAACAAAACTGGCTCAAATGCAAACTGAAAGATTCCAAAGATATTTTGACAATCACAGAAAAACTCAAAAAACTGGGGCTTCGCTCCATCAGCACCATCTCTCCTACTGATTTTCCAAATGAAAACAAAATTGAGATGAATTACTTTTTTGAAGATTTACAAAATAGAAAAAACTGCTGGGTAAAATGTGATATACCAAGAGAGTTTGACAAATGTAAAATTGACTCTATAACTCCAATTATGCCATCAGCCAATTGGCATGAGAGAGAAGCTTACTCAATGTTTGGAGTAGATTTTATCAATCACCCTGATCTCAGACCTATTATAGTATCACAAGACTACTACGGCAAAGCACCATATAGAGCAGATTTTGACTGGAGAGCACATGAAGCAAATCAGCTAAACAATCTCAAAGCCATTGTAGATGATTTCAAGAGTGATGAGAGTAAAAATGAAAAAATTTTAGACCCTCTTGGCTCTGATACTATGCTTAATTGGGGACCAACACACCCTGCAAGTGGTCCAATAAGATTAAAAGTGCATTGCGACGGAGAGAAGGTTATATCTGTCGATCCTGAAATTGGTTATGTCTGGAGAGCATTGGAAGATTTGGTGACACGCAAAGATTTCATAGGAGCAATAGTAGCAGTAGAGAGACTATGTTTTATGGATAATATCAACTCTATGACAGGATACTGTATGGCAGTTGAAGAGATTGCCGGTGTTGAGATTACTCCATTTGCAAAATGGATGAGAGTGCTTCTTGGAGAGTGTGCTAGAGTATCATCTCACTTTATGGGACTTGGAAATTTCTTTAATACAATGGGACTTCATACATTGATGCTATGGAATATGGATGTCAGAGAGTATTTTTTAGATGTGCTTGAATCATACAGCGGAGCCAGAATTGCAACAGCTGCTATTGAGCCGGGGGGTGTTAGATATCCTCTTGATATCTCTATATTTAAAGAGCTTCAAGCAGCAATTGATAAATTTGATTCTGTAATTGGAGATATAGAAGCAATATTTGTCAAAAATCCCACAATGAAACTTAGAGCTTCAAAAGTGGGAATTATCAGCAAAAATGAAGCAATTGATTTTGCTCTAAGTGGTCCTGTAGCTCGTGCAAGTGGAGTAAAAACAGATATCAGACTCGATGAACCTTATGCTGCATATAATGAAGTGAAGATGGATTATATCACTGCTCAAAATGGAAGTGCTGCTGATAGATTTAGAGTTATTTTTGAAGAGTTGAAACAATCTGTAGATATCATCAGACAGGCAAAACAAAAAATCGAAGAGGGAGTAGCTTCAGGAGAGTTTGACCCTCAAAAAGACCATATGGTAAAAGTCCCCAAAAAACTCCCCGCAGGTGAAGCCATAAGCAGAGTAGAGTGGGCAAGAGGGGAAGTATTAATGCATTTGGTTACAACTGAAAAAGCAAAATCACCATATAGACTCAAAATGAGAGCCCCAAGTTTCAACCATACAATGATGTTAAACAGACTATTGGCAGATAAAACACTTTCAGATATTCCACTGGTATTTGGAAGTATGTATATATGCCAGGGAGATTTGGATAGATGATTGTTGAAACTTTTAAAAGGAGTCTTTTATGATAGATGCATTTATAAGTGGATTTTTATTTCCCGGTGTGCTGTATGCACTTGTCTGGACAGTAGGATTATTTTGGTTTTTCAGGAAGTTTATGGCTCCTCTGCACAAAAGAGTGGGACCATACTACAATGGTCCTCATGGTAGCTATCAGACACTGTTTGATTTGAGCAAACTATGGACAAAAGAGTCAATTACTCCAACAGGTGTCAATCCATATCTATTCTCTACAATGCCACTCATTGCAGTCATAGTGGCTATGCTTCCAAATGTAGTCATACCATGGACTAATAATGGTCCACTGCTAAATACACCTTATGGATTATTGATACTCGTAGTGCTTGTAGGTATAGAGCCTTTTTTGCTATTTTTGATTGGTTTTGGCTCTGATAACAAATACTCATTTCTTGGAGCCATCAGAGTTTTGACACAGGCTATCTCATTTGAGACAGCATTTTTCCTGTCAGCACTGGCTCCTGCACTTCTTTTTTCCACACTAAATTTAAGTAAGATTGTAGAATCTGTATCTTTTGTAAGTTTTTTAATACTCTTACCCTCTTTGATACTATATTTTATATCTCTGCTTGGACTTTTGGAGCAACCGCCATTTAATATCCCGGATGCCGAACAGGAGGTGGTCTATGGATTTATGACAGAGTATAGTGGCACAGGCTACTTTATGCTCCAACTTGCCAAATTTGTAGAGTTTATGGCGGTATTTGCAGGTGCAGGGACACTCTTTATGGGTGCATACAGAGGTATATTTTTTGACAGTTACTTGTGGTTTTTTATCAAAATGGTTTCTATAGCTGTCATTATGATTACTATTAGAGCTGCAACTCCCCGTATTACAATGGAGCAGATGTTGCACTTTAGCTGGAGATATCTCGTGCCACTGTCTTTGCTCAATCTTGCCTGGGTAATGTTTGCCAAAGCTATGATATTCACAGGAGTATAATATGTTTGTAACAGATTTTATAGAAAAGGTAGCCAGAGTCTCCAAAGCACTCACTACCAAAAGTCCTGCTGTGCCTGATGTGCATAAACATGCTGTCCACAACCCACAGAGATACAGAGGTATGCATGAGATAGATTATGAGACCTGTATAGGTTGCGACTCATGCAACAAAATATGCCCCACAAATGCAATAGAGATGAAAAAGCTCCCCTTTAAAAAGCAAAATATAGTCCCTGAAGTCAATCTCTCTGTATGTATATTCTGTGGATTGTGCGAAGATGTATGCCCCACAAAGCCAAAAAAATCCATCAAACTAAGCGGTGGCAGGTATGATATGCTTACAGGCGGTTGGCATGAAGACCAGGATTCATTTTGGGTAAATGTAGATATACCTGAAGAGTATATAAAAAGCCGTCTCGAAGCCGAAGAGGCAGACAGAGTCAAAAAAGAGTTGGCAAAAAAGAAGAGAGAAGCCCAGGCAAAGGCAAAAGCCGAAGCTGAATCAAAAGCAATCCTATAAAGAATAACTTAAACGGAGCGAAAAAATAGGAAATGACAATACTCTTGTAACATTAAAATTTTAAAGAACACTTTCAAGAGATTTTTTCTCTTGGGACTGTTTGATTTTTGAAACACTTTTTTATAGGTTTG
>WFNP01000050.1 GCA_015488535.1 Nitratifractor sp. | reverse complement strand
TGAAACTACATCTTGTGCATTAGAGTCTTGTGCTTGTTTTATATACTTATCTAAATCATTCACATCTGTTACCTCTACCATACAACCAACCTTTAGAGCATCCTCTTGTGATTCTTGTCCTAATGCATAAAGAGTATCGTAAAGTTCTTGAATTTCAGGAATATCATAAACCCCGCTTGGCATATTATTAGGTGACATATTATTCTGATTTACAACAGTTTCATTTACATTTGTAAAATCTGTTACACTTAAATTATATTTTTTAACTAAATCTTGCACAGTAGCGATATGCTTAACCTCTGAGTTAGTAGCAATATTATAAAACTGTTTTATCTCAATACCTTGTTCTTTATAGTAATTGTAAAGATTCATATAAACATCGTAAGCTAAACGCTCCTCATTTCCCATATGTGCTAGTGAATCTTTAAGTTCTTGAGTTAAATTTTCTGTTTTAGGATGGTTATTTATATTAAACTCACCATCTTTATTATAACTTGCTGAACTGCCACGTGCTGAGATGCTACCACTTAATAACACACCTACTGTGATTATAGACAATATAACTGTCGTACTTTTTTTAATCATCATATTAAACTCCTGTTTTAAATTTATATAGAATTATATGATATAAGTGTTAAGGAAGTGTTAGCTTGATTTTATTGAATTATAATACACTAAAAAAATAGGAAAAATAGGTTCCAGGTGATAGTAATAGATTTCCTTTTATCTGCTATTAAAAAAAATGCTCAAAATCACTACAAAAGTAACATTTTGCTACATTTTTTATAAATAACAGGACATTTTTAAGTGTTCTTTCAATTCTCAAGTATCAGATTAGCTCCGCTATTATGTTCCTTTGATAAATAGTTATCTCAGACGCTTAGTGACCAAGACAACGGGGTACGGAATGAATATCCTTACCCTGTTATACTCAGTAATCAAGATATGTTATAACACAAACAAAAAGGTAGTATATTACGATGGCAGTAAAAGAAGAAGTGCAAAAACTCATTAAAAATCTTCCTGAGGATTGTACTTATGAAGATATCCAATATCATCTCTATGTTGTTGAGAAAATAAAAAATGGTATGAACCGTGTTGAAAATGGTGAAGTCTCTTCACATGAAAAAGCAAAACAAAGAATGGCTAAATGGCTTTCACTCTAAAATGGTCAGAAGAAGCTCTTAAAGATATTGAGTCCATCGCCTCTTATATAGAAAAAGACTCTTAAATCTATGCTAGAACAGTAGTTTCAAAATTCTTTGAAAAAGCAGAATAGATTTAGTTATTTTGAGGAAATGAGGATTACACTTGCTTATACCCCAAAAGATAAGATTTTAGTTATAGTTAATGTTAATATATGTATATATGCTATAATATGTACATATCTTTTTAAGGAGAGTGTTATGATTGAGTTAGGCATCTCACAGGCTCAGTCGCAGTTTACAAAGCTACTTTCTCAAAGTGTTCTCGTAGTCGATAAAAAATCACACAATAAAAAAGCGGTGATACTACCTTATGAAGAGTATGAACGGCTTGTAAAACGAGCATCAGCTTCTAAATCCCAAGAAGAGGGAATATTCGATCGTTTTGTCGGTATATTAGATGATGACTTCAAAACTGATGATGCAAAATACAACAGGATTGTCTCTTGAAAATCTTCATAGATACAAATATCTTTCTCAATCTGCTTCTCAAACGAGAAGGATATGAAAATGCCCGTTTGATACTCAATGCTTGCAGTAGCGGTAAATTTCAATGTGTAGTGTGTGATATTACACTGCTTAATATAGACTATATAGCATCGAAACAGACAAAAAACATCCGTGATTTTTTAAAGATTGTAAATGATATTTTTATAGTTGTAGGAGTTGATAACTCTCTGTTTCGCAAAGCTTTAAAAATCGATAACGATGACTTGGAGGACAGTGTGCAGTATATCTGTGCAAAAATGACAGGTTGTTCTCTTATAGTAACTGATGACAAATCTTTTTATAAAGACAATATTGAAGTGCTTGACAGTAGCAGTTTTGTTTTAAGATATATAGGTTAAACAGGGGGAAAGGGGTTAGTCGCTAACTTAAAATCTAAAATTTTAAAAGCTTTTGATATATCAAAGACTCCTGTATCTATGATATAATCACCAAAAATCCTAAATAGGGGTCATGCAGGTAAAAGATGAGTATATAGAGGATTTTATGAGTTATATTGCCAAAAATAGTGAAGAGATTAGAGAGAAAATAGAGAGTGGTGAGAGAAAATTACTATCTTTTGATGATTTGGAAAACAGGATAATTAGATTTGAGGCTGAATTGGATTTAAAGTATGCAGATTAAATTTGATAAGGATTTTGAAGATAATCTCAAATCAATTGAAGATATAAGGGATTTGATTTCTAAAAAATATACTAATTCGTATCAATCCACTAGAAGCCCATAGTGCTGATATAGCACTAAAGATGGGCAGTGGAGGCACTTGAGAAGATATTAGCTTAATTTATAACTTCTCCATCTATCCATACTCTTTCTGCTTTTTGTGTATGTAGGATTGTATGTAGTGCTACAGAGTCATTTGGTATTTTAGATGGTAGTTTGACCAAAACCATATCGGCAGGTCTGTTAATATTCAATACTCCGGCATCACTTCTTAGGCATTTGGCTGCATCAGATGTAACAGAGCGTATTAATCTAAAAGCTAATTTATTCAAATCTCCAAGACTATGCATCATCAAAGATGCTCTTAATTCATCAAATATATTTAAAGACCAGTTTGAGCTGTATCCGTCTGTAGCTACGCTAAGAGGTGAGAATATATTTTCGATTGAGAGTCTGCCGTTGCCAAGAAGCCTGTTTGAGCGTGGGCAGTGGGCTATGGTATGACCTTTGTTTTGCAAGTATTGCAACTCCTCTTGTGTAGCTTGTGTGCAGTGGATAAATAGTGTTTGTGTATCATCAAAAAGCTCTAAAAATCCTTGAATATTATTTACTGCTCTATCAGTATTGAAAAACTCTTTGAAAAAAGGAGCCATCTCTCCACTACTATTTTCCAGCCAATCTCTTTCGGCTTTGGATTCCAAAAAGTGTGTGGATATTGGCATATTCAAGTCTTTTGCTATCTCTATTACTCTTTTAGCTAGTATTGGATGGACAGAGTAGGGGGAGTGGATTGCAATAGCCGGAGTGATTTTGTCTTTGGGGGTAGTGCATTTTGAATTGGTAACTCTCTCTTTGAAATCACTGAAGAGGGCATCTACTGCTGAGGGGACAGAGCCGATAGCTTCATTGAAATATACCACCTTTTGAGGAGTCTTTTTGCATACTTGCAAATCAAGTCCCATACTAGATATTGCTCCAAAAGTGGTGATACCACTATTTAGCATCTCTTTACAGCACTTCATCATAGCTTCATCATCAGCTTCATTCATCAAATCGCCTCTATGCTCTATGACACTGTATAACCACTCTACAAAGTTACCATATTTCAGGGTAGTTCTGTTTGTAGCAAATTCCAGATGTGTATGAGTATTGATAAATCCAGGATATAGAATATATTCATTTGAAAAATCTTCTATTTCTATATCCTGTGAAAAACTATCAGCAGGTGTTATGCTCTCTATTTTATTATCAAATACCACTATCATATCATCTTTGTATTCATATCCATCAAATAGTTTGGATACTTTTATTGCTCTTTTCATATATTGACCTTTGTATTCACTTTTTATGAGTAATTATAGCTCAATTCATACAGCTATAATATTGTATAATATAAAATATATCAAGATTAATTTGTTTGGATTTTAAAATGAGAAAAATGAGATATTTTATATTACTTTGGATTGTATCTGTGATACATCTTTTTGCATTGGATGCTACTATAAAGATAGAAAAAGATGTTGATCCTAGAGCCAGGGTTTTGATAATGGATGAATCTGCTACATTGAGTAGCCAAAGCCAAGAGATATATAATATCTTCAGTGAAGATATGACGATAAGTGGTCATTTTAAGATAGAGGGTGGATATAACAACAGAGAAACCGGTAATCCCTATGATATGACAAAAGTCAAATATATACTCAAATACAGATATGAAGATAAAGATGGTATAGCAAAAGTCTCAGTTAGTCTTATTGATAAAAGCTCAAACAATAGAGTATTCAGTGGTGAATATAAAATATCAGTTGAGAGAAAATACCCATTTTTGGTGCATAAAGCAGTAAGTGAAATGAATGATGCTATGGGATTTCAGTCTGTAAACTGGCTCAACAGATATGTGGTATATGCCAAATATACCGGTAAAAAAAGGACTGCAATAGTTTTGGCAGATTATACTTTTCGTTATAAAAAAGCCATTATAAAAGGTGGTCTGTCTCTGTTTCCGTGTTGGGGTGACAAATCTCAAAAGATACTCTATTTCAGTGATTATAATGGTGAATTGCCAAAGTTGAAGCGTTTGAGTCTATATACCGGCAAGATTGATACAGTTACTACTTCGCAGGGTATGCTTGCATGCTCAGATGTCAGCAGAGACGGTAAAAAATTGTTGCTTACCATGGCACCTGAAGGACAGGCAGATATATATGAATATAATACAGTCACAAACCAAGCCAAAAGAGTGACATTTTTTAGTGGTATAGATGTAAATGCTCACTATCTATCAGGAGAGAAGAGAATAGTATTTGTATCCAACAGATTAGGATATCCAAATATATTTGTCAAAGATATAGATAGTCCTGATGTTAATCAGATAGTTTTTGCAGGAAAAAATAATAACTCCTGCGATGCTTTTGGAGATAAAATTATATTTATAGGCAGAGCCAATCCAAGAACCTATAATGTATATATTGTAAACAGTGACGGAAGTGATATTAGACCATTGAGCAGTGGAGGTGTAAATCAATTTCCAAGATTCTCTTCAGATGGAAGTGTAGTATCTTATATAGACAAGTATTCCGGAATGATACATTATCAAAATTTGGAGAGTGGAGAGTCACTACAGTATCGTATCAATGATGGTAGATTACAGTCTATTGACTGGTAAATAAAAGGAGAAAAAGAATGATAAAAAATTATATGAAATATATGACGATATTGGTAATATCCACACCTGTAATCTTTGCCGAGCCATCTGTTTATAGCAGAACAGTTACTTACAAAGGAGATAATTCAGGCAGTATATATGCTCTAAAACAGCAGGTGGCATCTTTGCGGGAGGAAGTAGATGGACTCAAGAGCATAGTAGAATCTCTTTCTGCAAGAGCAGGTAATAGTAGTAAAACACCAAACAGTAACTCATCTGAGATAGAGTTATTGAGAAAAAGGGTAGAGAAGCTTGAAGCTATTGTAAAGAGTAAAAACAGCAATAGTGTAAAGCAGTCTCCACTACCTGCCAAAAACAACAGTAACAGCAGTTTTAATATAAATAGTGTAAGCAGTAATCACACTAATAACAGTGTTGCCAAAAGTAGTGCTACAGAAGATACATCATCTGCCAAACTATATAAAAAGGGAGTGATACTCTTTGACAGAAAGCGTTATTCAGAGGCAAAAAATATATTTGAGGTGCTTTTAAATCGTAGGTACAAACCTGCATCAACCAATTTCTATTTGGGAGAGATTGCATACAGGACCGGAAAATACAAAGATGCTATAAAGTATTATCAAAGTAGTGCAGAGTTGAATGAGAATGCAGCTTATATGGATAGATTGCTTTTGCATACCGGTATATCTCTGGAAAATGACGGTAACAAAGAGCAGGCTATGAAATTCTATCAAGCCATCATAGATGGATATCCTGGTACTAGCAGTGCAAGAATAGCAAAAAAGAGACTAAAATAGTCTGATTAATAATTCATTAAGAATTAACCGTTACAATATCCCAAATTTTTTAGAAGGATATATATGTCAATAGAAGCTGAAAACAGTGTGGTAGGTATTGAATACGAATTGAAAGAAGAAGGCGGTGATACTGTTTTGGATTCAAACAGAGGTGCAGCACCTTTGGAGTTTGTTACAGGCAAAGGAAGAATTATTCCAGGTCTTGAAAAAGAGCTTGTAGGTATGAGTGAGGGTGATAGCAAGACTATCACTGTCCCAGCAGCTGAAGCTTATGGTGAGTATGATGAGAGTGCTGTGCAGACTCTTCCAAAAGAGCAGTTTGAAGGTATTGATTTGCAAAAAGGTATGAGTCTGTATGGTCAGGGTGAAGATGGTCATACTATTCAGGTTACTGTAAAAGATTTTGATGATGAGAGTGTTACAATAGATATGAATCATCCACTTGCTGGTAAAGATTTGGTATTTGATGTGACAGTATCAAGCGTAAGAGAAGCTACTCAAGATGAAGCAGCTACCGGTGAAGTAGGCGGTGGTCACTGCACAGATGGCAGTTGTGGTTGCGGTCACTAAAATATAAATTGTGGGATTTTCCCACAGAGGGTGGATTTTACCACCTTTTCTGATATGATATTTCTTTTCAGACTTTTAATATTTCCACTTCTTTTTATCAATATACTCTTTGCAGATTATGCTATAGTGCAGGGTACAAGACCGCCAAGCAGACTGGATAGATTGCACTTTAAAAGTGTAGCAGATATGCACAAAATTCCGCAAAAGCCATCTTATTATTCATCTCAACTGATACCATTGGATAGAAGTAAGCAATTGATATATGATAATGATTACAACAGGAGATATTTTGAGCCTTGGAGTCTGAACAAGATGAGTGAGAGTATAGACAAACTCACATGGCAATTAAGATTTGTAAATAGAAAAAAGATATATGACAGTAATTATCACAAAATTAAACGCTCTAGTATAGATTGGTGGATAAGAAATTCCAACTTCTCAGCTTTAAATAGTGATAAAAGATATGCTATTACTTTAACAGATAGTAATCTTCGCTCTTTTCCTACCGATACTCCGGCATACAGGGATCCTTGGAAAAATACTGAGGGGTATCCATTTGACTATTTTCAGCATAGTGAGATACATATCAATACACCACTTTTTGTATCGCATATATCCAAAGATGGCAAATGGGCTTTTGTTCAGGCTGCACACGCTTTTGGATGGATAAAGCTAAGAGATATCGCATTTTGTGATGCAAAATTCAGGCGACTTTTTAGAAGTGGCAGATACATGGTGACAATAAAAGATAATCTCTATCTGATGAAAAATGGAAAAAGAGAAGCTCTCTTAAAGCTTGGCACAATTTTTCCAAAAAGTAGATATACCAAACATCTGCTTTTGGCTGTCAAAGATAAAAAAGCTTATGCCAAAATTGTAAAAATACCAATACCCTCAAAACCATACTTAGCTACAAAACCGTTTGCTTTTACTCCAAAAAATGTGGCCAAAATAGCCTCTCAGTTGTATGCAGAACCCTATGGGTGGGGAGGCAAAGATTATGGAAGAGACTGCTCGGCAATGACTAGGGATTTTTTGGGAGTATTTGGAATATTTCTAAAGAGAAATTCTGCCCAGCAGGCAAAAGAGGGCAAAAGTATCAATATCAAAGCCCTCAAAGGAGTAGCTAAAAAAAGAGCGATACTCAAATATGCCAAACCATTCCGCTCTTTGTTGTATGTGCCGGGTCATATAGTTTTGTATATTGGACACTATAAAAATGAACCAGTTATTATGCACAGCTATTGGGGTATCAGACAAAAAGACTGGAGTAAATATCCATTATGTAGAACGATTATTACTACTACCTCACCCGGAGATGAGTTGCTAAATATCAGAAAAAAGAGTGAATTAAGCAATACTCTTCAAAAGATAATAAATTTTTAGTGTGATAGTGTAAGATAAATATCAAGATATAGATGTTATAAGATTACAAAATTTATTGACAGGAGTTATAAAATGAGTGAAATATTCAGCAGTTATGCACATATCATCATATTTTTACATGTATTGGGTGCAATTATTTGGATAGGTGGTATGATAGCTACAAGAGTAGCTGTGCATCCTGTGATGATGAGCATAGATGAGCCGAGAGTTAGAGTAGGTAGCACACTCAGGATTACAGGCAGACTGTTTAATCTTGTGATGCCATTTATTGCTGTGATTTTAATAACTGCACTTATTATGGCAGTAGCTATGAACGGACATAAATCAGAGATGAAAATACTCTTTATCTCAAAAGAAGCCATATGGACAATTATGACAATAAATTATACATATATGTATATACTCAGACAAAAAGCATGGAAAATATTTGAACAAGGTAACATCAAAGAAGCAGCAGCAAAAGTGAAAATCATTCCAAATATTTTGCTTCCGATAAATATTGTTTTAGGTATTACTGCTTTGTGGCTTGGGATAAGTTTGAGAGGGTATTGATACTATGAATAGAGTCAGACTCTGCTCATCATCACCTACAAGAGCCAAACTCTTGCAACGCTTTGGAGTCCCTTTTATTCAATCATCAGTTGAATTTGATGAAGATAATCTGAGATATGATGATGCAAGGGCATTTATATATCATGCATCCAAAGGTAAATTGGAGGAGGCCAAAAAGCTCTATGGACTCGATTTGCCTCTGCTTACTGCTGATACGGTGGTAGTAGGCAGTGGTGGTGAGATACTTAGAAAAGCCAAAGATGAAGATGATGCTTTTAGAATACTGCATACTATCAGTGGCTCAGAGATAGCTATTGTAAGTTGTGTTCATTTGAATAGTAAAAAAAGGCTCTTTGTGGATATCTCTGCTACACACTATCTGTTTGATAAATTTGATGAGAGTGATTTAAAACATTATATAGACAGCGGTGAATGGAGAGGCAAAGCCGGTGCCTGTATGGTAGAGGGCTTTTGCAAAAAATATATCAAGAGTATGAGAGGACTTGAAAGCACTGCTATGGGGTTGCAGGTAGAGATTATAATACCTTGGATAGGTGAATAGATGTTTTATGACAAAGAGCTTGAAGCACTGAAAAGAAGTGGCAGATTTAGAGAGAGGAAAATATTTTCAGACTCTTTATACGATTTTGCATCAAATGATTATTTGGGATTTTCAGATAATGCAGACAGAATCAAAGTAGTATTTGAAAAATTATCATCATACAGTTCTATCACGCCAAAAGCCAGTATGCTTGTAAACGGATATCACCCGATTCATAAAGAGTTTGAAGAGTTTGTAGCCTCTATAAATGGATTTGAAGATGCCCTCTGTGTAGGTAGCGGATTTTTGGCAAATATTTCGCTGATAGAGTCTCTTGTGCGAAAAAATGATATTTTGTTGATAGATGAAGAGTATCATGCAAGTGGAATAGTGCCATCTCTTTTGCACGGTAACAGGAGTATCAAATTCAGACACAATAATCCTGAAGATTTGAGAGAAAAACTCAAAAATATTGATGCCAACAGAGTAATAATAGCAGTAGAAGGTGTTTACTCTATGGGTGCAGATGTTCTAAATAGAGCTATCTTTGATATAGCAGATGAATTTGATACTCTGTTGATAGTAGATGAGGCTCACAGCTCAGGGGTGATAGGTGATAATTTGACGGGAGTATTTGAGCATTATGGCATAGAGATTAAGCCAAACCATATCAAAATGGGGACTCTTGGCAAGGCGTATGGGAGCTATGGAGCATATATCTGTGCTTCAAATGAGATAATAAGCTATCTTGTAAACAGAGCAAAACCTGTCATTTACTCTACTGCTCCGTCTGTGTTTGATATAGCATTGGCACTTGAAAATATGAGGGAGATTTATTATGGAAGCTCATATTATAATGAGATGATATACCAGAGACGGCAAATAGTAAAAGAGATTTTGGATATAGATATGGAGTCATTAATTTTACCCATAGAGATAGGCTCAAATTCCAAAGTGATGGAGATTCAATCAAAACTGCTTGAAAAAAGCTTTTTGGTAGGAGCTATCAGACAGCCTACAGTTGAGAGTGCTATTTTGAGAGTGATTCCAAGGTTAGGAGAGAGTGTGGAGGTATTGGAGAAGTTATGTATGGAAATAGAGGAATTGGGCATTAGGCATTAGGCATTAGTTATTGGTTATTGGTTATTGGTTATTGGTTATTGGTTATTGGTTATTGGTTATTGGTTATTGGTTATTTTATAATAAAACATATATTATACAATGACAATGTAAATAAAGATACAGTTTTGTAATAATTGCCATAAGGTAAATGATGATATCGATTAAAAAGCTCAAGATATATTCTGAAAATAAAAAACCTCTGGTAGATATCTCTTTTGATATTATAAATTCTCTTGCTTTAGTGGGGCAGAGTGGTAGTGGCAAGTCTTTGACTCTCAAAGCAATTTTGGGTATGTTGCCTGATAATTTGAAAGCTGATATTGATATAGATGCTCCATTTCAACTGCAAAGAGGCAAGAGCCTCTCATTTGTGCCTCAAAATCCATTTACTGCACTATCACCTAGGACAACAATAAAAAAGCAATGGTTTGAAAGTACAGAAAGAGCCAGAGAGTTATTTGATAATATGGGACTTGATATAAAATTGTTGGATAGATATCCTACTCAGCTTAGTGGAGGTCAGCTTCAGAGGGTAGTTTTGGCTATGGCACTCTCTGTATCCCCTAAACTGATTTTGCTTGATGAGCCTACTACAGCACTAGATCCCGGTTTGAGGGAAGATATGCTTACTCTTTTGATACAATTGCGTAAGAAATACAGATTTAGTATGCTGTTTGTAAGTCATGATATTCAATTATCCTCAAGATTATGCGAAGATATGCTGGTGATAAAAGAGGGTAGAGTAGTAGAAGCCGGTAGAAGCAGTCAAATTATAGATACACCAAAACAGAGCTATACAAAAGAGTTGATGGAGGCTAGTTTTGCAAGAAGGGAGTTTAGGGAGTGATTAGTCGTTTTATAAAGGTCTCTATTATACTGGCATCTGTTTTTATACTGTTTCTTGCAATAGCTTTTACTTATGCTTACAGGCAGATACAGTTTGATGCTGATAAGATAGTAAACTACTCCCCAAAGGTATCAAGTGAAATTCTTGACAGAAAAGGTAGAAGAATAGCTTATATATTCAGAGGTAAACACAGGCTCTATGCAAATTTTGAAGAGTTTCCAGGATATCTGGTAGAGGCACTTATTGCTACTGAGGATACTGCTTTTTTTGAGCATAAAGGTGTAAATCCTGATGCCATATTCAGGGCAATGATAAAAGATATAAAAGCACGGCGATTTGTAGAGGGTGGCAGTACTCTTACTCAGCAATTGGTAAAAAACAAACTCCTAAGCTCCAAGAAAAAGTTAGAAAGAAAGATAAAAGAGGCAATTTTAGCCATAAAGATAGAAAATCTTTTAAGCAAGGAAGATATCATAGAGAGATATCTCAATGAGATATTTTATGGAAATAACTATTATGGGGTAAAGACTGCCGCACAGGGTTATTTTCATAAAAAATTAAAGGATTTGACACTAAAAGAGGCTGCTATTTTGGTAGGTATCCCAAATGCTCCTACATATTACAATCCTCTAAAACATTACAAGCGGACACTTAATCGGGCAAATAATATACTGTATAGAATGAAATCTCTTGGCTGGATTACAGAAAAAGAGTATAAAGATGCCACAAAAGAGGTGCCAAAGATATACAGAAGCTCTCTGACGCAGAATGTGGCACCATATATTGTAGATGAGGTTATCAGGAGATTTAGAGGCAAATTTCCTGACCTGTTTAGTGGTGGATATAAAATATATACAACCATAGATTTGGATATGCAAAATATTGCAAAAAAATCTGTAAAAAAGGGATATATCAAAGCTTCCAAACGATTTGGTGCAGGTAAAGGCAAGCATGAATTAAATGGTGCTTTGATAGCAGTAGAGAACAAAACAGGTAATATATTGGCAATGGTTGGCGGAGTGGATTATAAAAAGAGTGCTTTTAACAGAGTAACTATGACCAAAAGACAACCAGGTTCAGCATTTAAGCCTTTTATTTATCAAACAGCACTTGATATGGGATATAATCCTGCCAGTAAATTGACAGATTTGGCAAGGACATTTAGATATTACTCTCATGGCAAACTCAAAATCTGGGCTCCAAAAAATTATGAGCATGATTTCAAAGGTTTTATCACACTCAGAGATGCACTGGTGCATTCTCGTAATCTGGCTACTATAAATCTGGTATATGATATAGGAGTTCAGACAATCAGAAATAGACTGAAATTACTTGGAGTCAAAAATATCCCAAAAGATATGTCAATAGCATTGGGAAATCTGGCTATTAGTCCTGAAACTATGGCAAAAATTTATACAGTCTTTTCAAATTATGGTCATATGATAGCTCCAAGGCTTGTAAGTAAAATTGTATCACTTAAAAATGCTGTATTGTATGAGACAAATCCAATGGAGATAGCCAATTTTACCGAACCAAAACAGGCATTTTTGATGACTACGATATTAGAAGATGTCATAAAAAGAGGAACTGGAAGAAATGCCAAAGTAAAAGGTTTGTCTTTGGCAGGTAAAACAGGAACGACAAATGAGAGTATAGATACATGGTTTTGTGGCTATTCTCCTGATATAACTACAATAGTATGGTATGGACGGGATGACAACAAACCTGTGGGCAAAAAAGCTACCGGAGGCTCAGTAGCGGCTCCTGCATTTGCTATGTTTTACAAAGGATTGCTAAAGTCGGGCTTTGATTTAAATAGAGAGTTTGATATACCAGATGGTGTATATATAGGTGAGATTGATGGTAAAAAAGAGTACTATACTGATATATCACCTTTGCCAAAAAGTGGTGACAATGATATATTTGATGAAGGATTTTCACCTGCAAAAGATAAAAAAAATATAAGTGGAGATGATGATTATTCTGTAGGTACAGCTGAAAATAAAAAAGATACTGATATTACAAATTCAACTATGATTGGAGATAATGATTATAGCATAGATAATGCTACAAATGATGAAAAAGCAAAAGAGTTAACACATGATAATGTGAAGAATAAAATGAAAGATATTCAGAGTGACAGTGGTTCACTCTTTTAAATTACAAAGAGATTGTAAAAAAGAAAACAAAGATAAGATAATTTTAATATTATAACATATATAATGCGATTGATGGGCTATAAAGGATATATATGATTGGATTGAAGAAGAAGATAAAGTTACCAAAACGAGGTAGTAAAAACGGGAAAGATGCTAAAACAGCAGATGGTGCTGATAAAAAAGTAGAGGATAGAAATGTCAAGTTAATCACTATTGACAATTACTCTGAGAACTATTACAAATTTGAGAATGGCACTATTTTCCCTCTGAGGAAGCTGGCATATAGTAATTCTCATCTAAATATTACCTATATAGCTAACAAAGATATGATAATAGCTCCTATCGAGCTGAGCAGGGGTATTCCTGATGATAGTATAGATGGTGCTCTTGAAGACAAGGCTTATGAAGAGCTTGGTTTAGATCCTGCTGTAGAGTATATTATCAAATATATAGAAACATCATCTCAGGCTGCAGAAGATAACAGAGTATTTCAACTGTTTATACTTGAAGAGGATAAATATTATGAACTTTTCTCTAATTTACGAGAAGAGATAAAATATGTAGATTTTATAGTGCCTGCTCCTCTTTTGTATAAATCTTTGTATGATCATGAAGTATTGGAAAAGAATGAGCTTCACTGCTTTTTATATTTCGGTTCATATGATGCCACTATTGTTTTTTATAGAAATGGTGAATATCTCTATTCTAAATCTATAAACTATTCACTGAAACAGATTTACGAGAGATATTGTGAAATAGTAGGTAAAACTATTGATGAGAATGAGTTTTTTACTGTTTTCCAAAAAGAGGGAATAAAAACTTCAAATATTGAGTATCAACAGAATTTTATAAAGCTATTTAATGAAATTTTTATTACAGTAAATGATATTGTCATATATACAAAAAGAGCATATAAGATAGATGTGATAGACCATATGTATATAGGTAGTGAAATAGGTCCTATCAGCGGTATAGAAGATTATGCTCAGAACTATCTTGGAATGTATGCTATTCCTATGCTACTGGATTATGGTTTTCAAACACAAGATACATATGTAGATCAGTATCACTGTATGATGGTTTTGACTGCAATATCTTATATCGAACATACAGATGAACCATATTTAATAAATTATACAAAATATAAAAGACCACCTGTATTTTATAAAAGACCAAGTGGACAATTTGCTATTTCTATAGTGGCTGCGATAATTTTAGCATCTGCATATCCTGTATCCTTTTTGATAATGGCATATATGAATGAAGCGGTTATATATAAGAAAAAGAAAGAGGAGATTCCTATTGGCAAAGAGGTTAGAAAATATAAGCAGATACTTGCTAGTAAACAGAGAGAGAAAAAAAGATTAAATAAAATTTTAAAAGACAAAAAAACATTGTATGATTCCAAAGAAAAGACTCTGGTACAGGTATATAGAAAAAAAGTCTTTTATAGATTACAATCTGAGCAATTGGCACTCTTTGCAAATGATATGAAAGCGTATAATGTCAAGACAGATTATATGAGAAGTGATTACAGTAAATACAGATTGGGATTGATATCAGATGAAGATGAGAGAATAACTAATTTTGTGAAAGGAATCACCCAAAAGTATGATAAAGAGATAGAAAATATCAATATAGCCAAAATATATATGGATGATAACAGCTCTTTATACAGAGGTGAGCTTAAGGTGGATTTAAAATGAGAGCAATAGCTGATAAACTAGAAGAACTAGACCACTATTTTGAAAATAAAAAAGAGAGTGAAAAGTGGGTAATGATAATATTGGTAGCATCAGTATTTGGTTATCTTTTATATACATATCTTTTTCCTTATGCTGACAGTAAATATAAGACTTCAAAAGTCGAAAAAGAGCAGATTATAAAGCAAATAGCTGAAGAACAAAAATATCTAAATTCAATTACAGTTGGAGGAGACAGGAGTTATTATGTCAAGAAATTTAACACAGAGATTAGAAATATAAAACATAATATAGTTACATATAATAAGAAGATTACCCTCTTGGATAATAAATTTCAACTTTTATCAGAGATTTTATTTAATAAAAAGAATTGGGCAACATTCCTTGAGTCTATCTCAAATAGAGCCAACGAAAATGATGTAGAACTTATAAGTTTGACAAGCAAATATGTAGATCAAAATGAGAGTTTTGGACATGTTTTGGAGATGGAAATAGATTGTGAAGGAAGATATGGAAATATTTTAAGTTTTATCAATGATATAGAGCAGAGTAAACTGGTAACTGATGTTTATCATACACAGTTATCAATTGATAACGAAAAGAGTATAGTTGATGCAAATATCAAAATTTCAGTATGGGGGGTAAATCATTAATGAAAAAGTTAATAATATTTACCCTGTTATTATCTCTCTCATGTAATGCAGAACTGAGCATAGGGCAGATAGATAATATGGTTTTAAAAATACAGAAAAAGAGAGTCAGTAAAATGGATATTGATTATAAAACTGTTCCGAGTCCTTTTATAGTCATAAAAAAAGATAAAGATTCAAACACTACTATTGTTAAATCTCCTACTCATAAAATATCATTTGACTTGAGTGCAATTATTAATAACAGTGCATTTATCAATGGTAGATGGTATAAGGTAGGAGATATGATGAATGACTATAATGTTACCAATATAAGTGGTAGTGAAGTTAAATTGCAAAAAGGTAAAAGTGTAATAGAACTCTTTTTACCTAACAAACCTGTAAAAATTCCACAAATACAAATTAAATGAGGGGTAAAAGATGAAGATACAGTGGCTTAAAAAAGTGATAATCGGAATAATGATGTTCACTGTAGCCGGTTCTGCTGTGTATGCTGAGGAGTGTAGTGACAAACTTTTCAGTGTTACAATAAATAATGATCTGACTATAGGAGATGCTATAAATAATCTTGCCGAGAGGTGTGGATTTACAGTAGTTGTCAGAGACTCCGGCGCAAAACACAGATTGGAAAAAAAGTTATATTTTGTCAAATTGAAAAATGCCACACTGAAAACATTTCTTGATACTATTTTGAAAGATAATGATTTGAATTACTCTCTGATAGGAAACAAGTTAATTCTTTCATATCTGGTTACAAGGACATTCAAAGTCCATTATATAGCCGGACAAAGAAGTGGTGAGAGTAGTGCCAGTGTTACAATAGCAGGTAGCACAGGCTCATCTACAGGTGATGGTGGTAATAGTGGTAAAGGTTCAAGTATAACAATAAAAACTCAGGATCAGTTTCAATTTTGGAAAACTGTCAAAGATGAGATACATAGAATACTTGCCAGTGCGGGAGACGGAAGTACACACTATACAAAAGTGGGCGATGCATGGATAGGACCTGATGGTCAAAAGTGGGAGTATAATCCTACAGAACCTATAGTCAATCCTGAAGCAGGGATGATAACCGTAACAGGAACAAATAGACAGATAAACAGAGTTCAGCGTTATATAGCTACATTAATGCGTCAAATCAAAACACAGGTCTTAATAGATGTCAGAATTTTGAGTGTAAATCTAGATAAAGGTAAGACTACAGGTATAGATTGGAGTCAGTTATATGGTCTGCAAAATATTTCTATAGATGCGGGTGCTTATACACAAACTGATACTACTGGTATAGGTGTAGGAGATGTAAGCGGTCTTGAAGGTGTAAAAGCCGGTGGATATGCGAAAGTGAGAATGTTGGCTACAGTAAAAGATATTATAAAATTTTTGCAGACACAAGGTGATGTAACTTCTATTTCAAGTCCTAGAATTATGACTATGAGTAATCAGCCTGCCATGATTAGTGTGGGTACAGAGATATTCTATAAATTGAAAACTACAAACAAAGTAGGAGGCTCTGATACTGCTACATCTGAGAGTGATTCTGTTCAATCTGTATTTGCCGGTATATTGCTGGATATTACTCCTGAAGTAGATGAAAGAGGTATGGTCACACTCAAAATAAATCCATCTGTCTCCAAGACTGTCGAAGAGCTTGCTCCGGATAAAGAGAGAACTATGCCACCGGATTTGGTAAGAAGACAACTTGCCTCTGTTATCAAAGTCAAAGATGGGAACCATGCGATATTGGGTGGTTTGATAACAAGAGGAAAAGGAACTAAAAGTAACAAAGTGCCTCTGCTGGGTGATATGCCGCTGATAGGCTACGCATTCAAGCATGAAGAGATTATTGATACTACAGAAGAGTTGGTGGTAATTATTACTCCTCATATAATCAGAAATGGTAAAAATATTACACTCAAAGATTTGGGTTACAGTCGGTTGAGATGATGCAGAGTTTTACAGATGCAAAAAATGCCTTTATTGATGAAGTAAGAGTAGATGATTATATAGGTCTGGAGGGGAGCAGACTTGTATATGAAAAATTGATAAATTCTCTAGACAGAGATATCAAGATGATTCTACTCTATGGAGAGCCTGGAACTGGTAAAACTTTGATGCTAAATAGGATATATCATAATTTCAGACATCAAAAAGATATACATTTTATCGATACGCCTATTGGTACAAAAAAAGAGTTTTACCGAAGACTATTTCAAATCATAACAGGTCAGATGATGCCTGTTGACGGGCATATATCATTTGATACCTATGTAGAGTATGGCAAAAAGATGAATGGTAAAAGAAATATCATTGTCTTGCTTGATGAGGCACAGATATATCCTGATGAGATGCTAGAAGAGATAAGAATGCTTTCAGATACAGGTTCAATGAAGTTTATTCTCTCAGCTCATATGACAGAAGATGGTGATTTACTTGCCAAGAGTCATTTTCAATCAAGAATCTGGGAAAAGCTTGAATTGAAAAATGCAGATATATCAGAATTAAAAACTTATGTTTATAAAAGATTGTTAAACAGAGGATTGGTAGATATCGCCAATCAATTTGCCGATAGACAATATAAATTTATTTTCAAATGTACCAAGGGTAATTTCAGAGAGTGTAACAAACTTCTCTATTCAGCATTTGAAATATATGAGTATTATGAGAGCAATAAACCTGACAAAGTGGAATATGGCAAGATACCTATGAAAATTTTGGAAATGGCTGCAATAAAGACAGGATTTATCGATGTATGATATAGAAGAGTTAGAAAAAAAATGGTTAAAATACAGAAGAAGGAAGCTCACTATTATAGCTTCATCAGTAATATTTACTATTTCTTTAGTCGGTGGAATATCTTATTTTATTTTAAACAGTAGCAGAGGAGATAAACTCCAAAAGACAGAAGTAGTCAAAAAAGACACTGTCTCAAAAGATGAAGATATTATTGTAAAAAGAAAAGATAAAAGAGCAGAGGGTATGAATGTAGAAGTTCCTTCTATGAAAAAGGATGAAACTCAAAAAAGTGCCAGTTTTGATAATGAAGAGATGGCATCTACTGCTCAGAGTGAAACTGAGACTAGAGCTACAAAACCAAAACCAAAATTGGATATAGTAATATCAGAGCCTAAAAACAGAAGTGTAATAAAAGAGATTCAAAAGAGATTTCAAGAATCCAAAAATTATGATGATGCAATATATCTGGCTGAATACTACTATTCAAGAAAAGATTATAAAAAGGCAGGATACTGGGCAATGCAAGCAAACATTGTGGATAGTATTCCTGAAGACAGTTGGATGATTTTTGCAAAGGCAAAGGCAAAAAGTGGTCATAGAGTAGAGGCTTTGAAAGTATTGAATGCCTATTACAATAAAACAGGCTCTACAAATGCACTCGAATTGATAGATACTATACGAAAAAATAAAAATTTTTAATATATTGATATCCACTAAGGAGTGAAACTATAGTATAATGATATATCGAACTGATTTGATATTGATATAGATAAATAGTTTAAAGAAGGTGTAATATGGTTGAGCTTATTGAGTGGATGGTGAAAGACGGTATAGTCAAAAAGTCTGATTTGGGTGCTTTGGTAAGAAGAAGGCCTCCTCTAAAAATCAATCTTGCCAATATGATTGAGACCGGTATTATTACCGAAGAGCAGGTTCAAGATTATTTAGCCAAAAAAATAAGAGAAGGTATCTTTCCTGTCAAGCGTTTGAGCGAAGTTGAGCAAGAGGGTGTAGATGTAGAACCCATAGTGAAGAAGGTAGCTCAAGAGCTTAATATTAAATATATAGATTTGGATGAAGTAGAAATTGATATCCAGCTTTTCAACAGAGTCCCATATTCCCAGCTGACAAAATATCATGCAATTCCTGTCGAAGAGAATGACTTGAATATTCTTGTTGTATTTGAAGACCCACTAGATATGGGTGCACAGGATGCTATACAGAGACTTTTTCCACGCAAACCAATTGCTGTAGCTACAGCTTTGCCTAAAAAAATATCTGAATATCTTCAGCGAATGGAGATATCAGAGAGTCTCAAAGGGTATATTGATGATATACGCAAAGACTTGAGAGAGGGTGGTGGTATTGACAAGGCTGATGAAGAGTCTCCGGCCGTTTTAAAATTAATCGAGTTGATTATCAAAAACTCTATATTTTCAAGAGCAAGTGATATACATATAGAAGCAACTGAAAAAAACTGTATAGTCAGAGACAGAATTGACGGTATGCTTCAGCAAAGTTTTATATTTGATAAAGATATATTTAATCCTCTCTCATCTAGAATGAAACTTCTCTCCAATTTGGATATTGCAGAAAAGAGAAAACCCCAAGATGGTCGTTTTACTATGGAAATAAATCAAAGAGAGTATGACTTCAGGGTTTCAACTCTACCTACACTCTTTGGAGAATCTATCGTTTTGAGGATTCTTGATAAAACAAAAGCAATGATTAGACTTGAAGATGCCGGTATGAGCAAATTTTGTTATGACAGATTTACAGAAGGTATCTCTGCTCCATATGGTATTGTTTTGGTAACCGGACCTACAGGAAGTGGTAAAACAACTACTCTATATGGAGCGTTAAATGCCATCAGAGATGTAAAAGACAAGATTATTACAGTTGAAGACCCGGTGGAGTATCAGATGGCAGGTTTGCAACAGGTTCAGGTAAATGTACAGGCAGGATTGACATTTGCAGCTGCTCTTAGATCTATCTTGCGTCAGGACCCTGACAAGATAATGATTGGTGAGATCAGGGATGCTGAGACACTTAGAATTGCAATTCAGGCTGCACTTACCGGTCACCTTGTTCTTTCTACACTGCATACAAATGATGCTATTAGTGCGGTTACTAGAATTGTAGATATGGGGATTGAGAGTTATCTGGTAAGTGGTGCTTTGGTAGCAATTCAAGCTCAGAGACTTGTTAGAAAGATATGTCCTCATTGTAGAGTAAAAACAAATATAAATGCCAAATTACTTGATGAAATAAAACCATATATTCCTGAAAATCCGACATTTTATAAAGGTGAAGGGTGTAAAGAGTGTAATCACAGTGGATATATGGGACGGGAGATGATATCTGAAGTTTTAACAGTCAGTGATAAAATATCCAGAATGATTGCTGCTGATGCTTCAAAAGAGGAGATTACAAAACAGGCTATGGAAGAGGGGTTTATTACAATGTTTGAAGATGGTATAAACAAAGCACTTGAGGGTAAAACTACAGTAGATGAGATATTCAGAGTGGCAAGGCTGTAATAATGTATTTTAAAGTAACAATCCTTGAAAAGGGTAAAAAGACCGATCATGTAATTGAAGCTGACAATAAGAGATTTGCAGTAGCCAAAGTAAAAAAAGAGCATCCAAAAGCAGTAATTGTATCTACAGAAGAGACATCTGCTCCGGTTGAGGATATCTTTGGTAAAATTACTGCAGAATTTAGTAATTTTTTCACACCTAAAATAAATGAAGATGATAAAATTGCGACAATAAGGCAGATAGCCGTTATGGCAGATGCTGGTATTCCTATTCATGATATCCTAGATGATGTAGCTAAAAATACAGATGATAAAAGATTATCTGAAATATATCACTCTCTTGCAAATGATATAAATGCTGGTAAAAGTATGTCTCAGGCTATGCAACAGTTTGAAGATGAATTTGGTCATATTGTAATGGCAATGGTTAGACTTGGTGAGCAGACAGGTAACTTTCCGGAAGCATTTTATAAACTCTCTGAGATTTTGGAAAATACCAGAGATAATAAAACCAAATTTAAAAAGGCTATGAAATCTCCGATTATTACTTTGGTTGCCATGGGTATAGCTTTTGTTATTTTGATTATGCTTGTTGTTCCCAAGTTTAGAGCTATATTTGAAGAGTTGCATACTGAACTGCCTTTACCTACTGTAATATTATTGAAATTGGAATATGCTTTTAGTCATTTTGGTTTATATCTTCTTGCAGGTTTGTTTGGGATAATTTTTGGTATAAAATTTATGTACAAAACAAACAAAGATTTCAGGCGAAAGATGGATCATCTTTTAATAAGCCCCAAATTTTATTTGATAAACAAAATTATATATCTTTCTACAATGTACACTTATACTTTGATATTTGGAGAATTGGTAAAAGCCGGTATCCCCGTGGCTGAAGCACTAGATACAGCAGTAGGTATGGTAGAAAATGCCTATATGAGAGAGAAATTTGAGACTGTAAATGCAAATATCGGACGGGGATTGAGTTTGACAGAATCATTTGAGCAGACCGGACTCTTTGAAAATATGTTGCTTCAGATGATAAAAGCCGGTGAAGCATCAGGACAGTTAGATGCCATGCTTTTAAAAGTAACTTCTTATTACAATATGAAGTTTCAAGAGATTATAGAAAACCTCTCATCTTATATTGAGCCTATCATGATGTTTTTTATTGCAGGCTTGGTTTTGTTGATGGCATTGGGAATATTTTTGCCTATGTGGGATTTGGGAAAAGCCGCCAAAAATTAAAGAAAATCAAGATTAGTGGGATTTTAGTCCCACATAATGCGGTATTAAAATACTATATGATTCAATATAATTTTTTGTGCGTAAGTTCAGTTAATAATTAAAAAGTTAAATTTTTCAGATTTATTTGAGCATTATAAATGAAATTAGTCTAAAGCTATATTTTTAAAATCTATAGTGATTGTAGTTCCAACCCCTATTTTGGATTTTATATCCATATCTATATTATGAAGTTTGACAATATAATCTACTATTGCCAAGCCCAATCCCAAAGAGTTGTTCCAACTGTTTTTATTTACTCTATAGAATTTTTTGTGAATATTTTTTAGTTCATCTTCTTTTATGCCTATACCTTTGTCTGCTATTTCTAATTTTGAATTTTTTAATGTAATATCTATTTCATCTTCCGAGTATTTTAGAGCATTTTCCATGATATTAATGACTAAGAGCGATATCAATACTCTGTCTGCCATCAATTTAAGATGTTCACAATTTACAATGATTTTTCTATCGATATACTTTTTTTGGATGGTTGCTACAGCATCATTTATCACTTCGCAAATACAAAACTGTTCTTTTTTTAGCTCTACTTCACTGTTTTCTAGTTTGCTTATGATTGCCAGTCTGTCTATCATATTATCTATAACTTTGCTGTTTTGCTCTATTCGTTGCAGAAATTTTTTGCGTATAGCAAGAGGTATCTCATCATCTTCATTGAGTGTCTGGGCATATCCTATTACTGCAGCTATTGGATTTTTGAATTCATGTCCGATTGCTGATATGATATCACCTCTTTGTTTATTTGCCAGTTTGAGTTTGGCTGTATATTTTCGTCTTTTTCTGTCACTCTTTTCCAGCCTTTTGGAGAGTTTTTTCAATAGATAAGAAATATCTGTAAACTCTTGAGAAAATCCAGCCTTAAAAGAGGCAGAGTATTTTTTATCAGCTATCATGGACAGATAGTTTGTGATTTTATCCAGTTCATTGCCTATGCTTTTTTGTATGATATAACTTATAATCAAAGCTATAATCAATGCAATTACAAATACAATAAAGAGTCTCTTCCACAGTGTAGTAAAATCACTCATCACACTGTTAAGTGGCAAAGAGAGTCTCAAGATATCTTTTTTTCCGTTCCAGTTGATTATTTTTGCAGCATATATTCTGTCATTACCTATAGTTTTGGAGTATCTTACTGATGTGCCAAAGCCCTCTCTCCATGCCTGCATCACCTCTGGACGGTTTGAGTGGTTTTCCATCTGTTTGACATCTGCTTCACTGTCATACAGAGGAGTTCCGTCTCTGGCTATCAGAGTAGAGCGAATTTTACTTCCTGTAATTTTACTGATATCCTGTGTAGCTTCAAGGAGAGATTTTCCCTGACTTAATTCGTTTGTAATATAGGCTATTTCACTGCGAAGCTGTCTGGAGTATTGCTCCTTTTCGATATTTAAAATTGAGTAATATATTATAAGAGAGCTTATTGCCAAAGTGGAGGTAAAGAGTATTATGAAGTTTATAAAAAATATTTGTGAGAGTTTGTAGTGCTTTTTCATACCATTTTGTATCCTATTCCTCTGATTGAAACTATATAGTTTTTATTTTTATCGGGGTCTATTTTTTCTTTTAGTCTGTTGATAGCTACATTTACTGTTTTTGCCTGATGATCTTCGGGATTATTCCACACTTTGTCTAAAAGATAGTCTCTGGATAGTACTATATTTAGATTGTTATAAAGTTCCAAAAGCAAGTCATACTCCAATTTGGTCAGTGATATTTTTTTACCGCCAATATATACTTCTCTTGATTTTTGGTGTATCTCTATATCTTTGTATTTTATGATATCTTTGAGTTGCGGTTTGCATCTGTTTAATACTGCTTTGACTCTGTGCATAAGCTCTCTGTAATTAAAAGGCTTGGTTACATAGTCATCTGCTCCTCTTAAAAAGCCTTCATCTATATCACTCTCAGATGATTTGGCACTAAGATATATTACTGGTATATCTATCCCTCTATTTCTCAAAGAGAGGACAAATTCACTACCCTCTACTCCGGGCAGATTTCTATCTACTATCATCAAATCGGGAGTCTCTTCTTCAAGGAGTCTCTCTACAGGCATAGTAGAGAGTGAAGCAAATACTTCATATCCCTCTTTTTGCAGATGATACTCCAGAAGTTCAAGTAAATCACTCTCATCTTCTATGACGACAACCAAAGCCATCAGTATATCTCCATCTCTCCGCCTACTTTGATAAATAGCATAAGCTTGGCTATATTGTTGGTATGATCACTTATATGCTCTAGTTTTCTGGATAGTTTGAGTGTGGTCATATAATTTATAGGGTCTATATCAGTTTTGCATATTATCTCTGAGAGCTCTTTTTGGATGATAGAGTGCAAATCATCAGATTTGGACTCCTCTACCTTGATAGAACGGTATAGCTCTCTGGTCTTTTCTTCACTTATTTCTCTTGTAAACATCTCTACTACATATTTCAAAGAGTTCAAGGCACTTTTATGAAGTGAATCCAAGCCTGAAGGCATCTTATCTATGCCAAAGTCATTGGTGATTAATATTTTATTGGATTTTGCATATGATATGATATTTTCTGCTGTCAGCACCAATTCGTTTGTAATTTTGAGATATCCTACCATCTCTCTGAGGTTTCCTGCTTCAGGACCATAGAGAGCGAGTGTTTTTATTATCTCATTATCTATCTCATTGGCACTGTTTGTGTAACCTTTGAGTGTATCTTTTGCACTCTCTAAAATATCTGTATCTGACTGGGTATATCCCTGATGACATAGCTCCTGAGCTTTTATCAGTTTGGATATAAACTCTTTCATCATATTGTCAATTTCGCCTAATTTTTGATTGAAACTAGATAACATCTGTAATCATCCTTATTTATAATATGAAAAGTATTTTACATATAAGTATATATGAAAATGGTTACAGTTCTGTTACAATGAAGTATATTTATGATGTAATAATTAGGTTAGTTTGAAATTTGCAATCGCTTTCAAGAGGATAAATAACAGGATAGGGAAGTGATTGTTATAAATAAGCTCTATAAACTTTACATAAAATGTTATAATTATTCAAGCTATTTATAACACTATCAGGATTTACCATATCAGTATAAAGAGTATCCGAATTTTCCGTTTGACAGAAGAAAAATCGAAGATAAATTATCTCAAAGGGGCTTATAGCTGGAGATAAAGAGTTAGATGAGATTAAGATAGCAACAGTATTTGTAACCAAACTGTATCTTTTCTATCCTACAATTCCTGTAACTAAAAAACAGGAGTTACAAGATGAAAAAATCACTATTAGCGTTGGCTGCTTTGGCAGCAGTATCTGCAAGTGCTTATGATATCAATGGAGCAGGAGCATCATTCCCGGCACCTCTATATTTTGATTGGGCATATAGTTTCCAAAAAGCTACAGGTAACAGAGTAAATTATCAATCTATCGGCTCAGGTGGCGGTATCAAGCAAATCAGTGCTAGAGTAGTAGATTTTGGTGCAAGTGATAAGCCACTTAAACCTAGAAAACTTGATAAAAAAGGTCTGTATCAATTCCCGGCAGTTATCGGTTCTATCGTAGCAGCTTATAATATCCCTGGTATTGGTGATATGAAGCTTAAACTTGAAAACAAAGATTTGGCAGCTATCTTTATGGGTAAAATAAAATTTTGGGATGATAAAGCAATTGCTGAAGATAATCCAAATCTAAAACTTCCTCATAAAAAAATTATAGTATGCCACAGAGCTGATGGTAGTGGAACTACATTCAATTTCAGTTACTATCTAAGTCATGCAAGTAGTGATTGGGCTAATAATATCGGTATAGGAAAAGCTCTTGATTGGCCAGTAGGCTTAGGCGGTAAAGGAAATGAGGGTGTATCATCTCTAATTAAGCAAAATCCATATAGTATTGGTTATGTAGAGTATGCTTATAAACTTAAAAATAAATTCTCTGCAGCAGTTTTAAAGACTAAAAGCGGTAAATGGGTATCTCCGACAGAAGATAATTTCAAAGCAGCTGCAAAACATGCAAAATGGACAGCAAAAAAGCACTTTTATCAAATCCTTGCTCTTCAACCGGGTGATGATAGTTATCCAATTGTAGCAGCTACATTTATTTTACTTCCAAGAGAAGCAAAAGCCAAAGATAAAGAGGTAACAAAATTCTTTGATTATGCCTTTAAAAATGGAGATGAGACAGCTAAAAAGCTTGGATATATCCCATTACCAAAAGAGACAAAAGATATGATTAGAGCTTACTGGAAAAGTAACGGTATCTTTTAAATAATAGAGTTTGTGGAGCCATTTTTATAAGTTGGCTCCCAATCTCTACATTTTACATTTTTTTCAGATGATAAATTTAAATTTATTATCTAAAAGAGATGAGATAAAGGCTCACTCTATCCTTATAAAAATATTTTCAAAGGAATATAAGTGGATAAATTTTTGGATTCACTCTTTTTGAATACTTCCAGAATATTTGCTATTACTGTATTGGTTGTATTGGTGGCTCTGTTTATTGTGCTTTTCAAAGAGGCAAAACCTGCAATAGATGCTTTTGGTCTGCAATTTCTTACCAATACCAGATGGGCTCCAAATATGGATATATTTGGCGGATATCCTGCAATTTACGGCTCAATAGTATCTACGGCTATTGCTATGCTTATTGCTACTCCCATTGCTATTGGTATTGCTATATTTTTGAGTGAATTGGCTTCGCCACTTGTAGCTGCAATTGTAGGTATGGCAGTAGAGTTGTTGGCTGCAATTCCATCTATCATTTATGGTATGTGGGGTCTTTTTTACTTGGCTCCTATCCTAAAAGATATATGGGGAGGTAGTGGGCTTGGACTTGCCACAGCCGGAGTGGTATTATCAATTATGATAATTCCATTTATGGCAGCAATTACTAGAGATGCTATGAAGACTACTCCGGATATTTTAAAAGAGTCAGCTTATGGTATGGGAGCTACCAGATGGGAAGTGCTTAAAGATGTAGTAATTCCTTATGTAAAGAGTGGAATTATAGGCTCAATTATATTAGCTCTTGGTAGAGCAATAGGAGAGACAATGGCGGTAACCTTTGTAATGGGTAATGCCCATAAAGTGCCTCATTCACTATTTGAAGCAGCTACAAGTATCCCTGTAACTTTGGCTAATGAATTTACAGAAGCAGATACTGATCTTTATTATTCAAGTCTATTTTATTTAGCATTAATCCTTTTGGTAATTAGCTTTACAGTTATAGCAATAGCTAAATTTCTCTTTCTTAAAAGAGTCCAGGAGAAGAAAATATGACAAGACAAGATAGAAGAGTATTAACAGACAAGATTATTACAGCTCTTTCATTCATAGCTTCATTTATAGGGATAGCAGCACTTTTTTGGATACTTGGAGTGCTTTTTTATAAAGGTTTTACTGCTTTGAATTTGCACACTTTTATATATGATATGGCACCTCCGGGAAGAGCTGAGAGTGGATTGAGAAACGCACTGGTTGGTCAGCTTATTTTGGTGGCCGGAGCTTCATTAATCGGTGTGCCGGTTGGAGTATTGGCAGGGACCTATCTTAGTGAGTATGGCGGCAGAAATGGAAAACTTGCTAAATTAGTTAGAGATATATCAGATATTATGATGAGTACTCCAAGTATTGTAATAGGTGCATTTGTATATGCTATTGTGGTAGCACCTATGGGACATTTTAGCGGTTGGGCTGGAATTATTGCACTAGCTATTATGATGATACCAATAGTTTTAAGAACCACTGATGATATGCTCCAATTGGTCCCGGGAAGTCTAAGAGAAGCAGCAGTTGCTCTTGGAGCTCCAAAATATAAAATGATAATTCAAGTGGTATATAGAGGTGCAAAGAGTGGATTGGTAACTGGAATACTATTATCAATTGCAAGAATTGCAGGTGAGACTGCACCGTTACTCTTTACATCATTTAGTAACAATTTCTTTAGCACAGATTTAAATAAGCCTATTGCATCTTTGACTGTTACAATGTTCAATTATGCTACAAGTCCTTATGAAGATTGGATAGATATGGGATGGTCAGCAGCACTCATTTTGGCTCTGTTTGTATTGGGTGCCAATATTACAGCCAGATTTTTAATAAGAAAGAAAAAAGGAGAAAAATAGTCGTGGCAACTGTTTGTGAAGTAAAAGAAGAGCATATTATAGAGGTTAAAAATTTCAGTTTTACATACGCCGGAGCTGATAAGCCAAATCTAAAAAAGATAAATATGCCAATTGGCAAAAATGCAGTAACAGCACTGATTGGTCCCAGCGGTTGTGGTAAGACTACACTTTTGAGATGTTTTAATAGAATGCATGATTTGTATCCTGGAAATAGATATGATGGAGAGATACTGCTTGATGGTAAAAATATATTGGGTAAAAAAGAGGATTTAATAGCTTTACGCACAAGAGTAGGTATGATTTTTCAAAAGCCAACACCTTTTCCAATGAGTATATTTGATAATGTAGCTTACGGATTAAGGCTTCAAGGTATTAAATCCAAAAGTGAGCTTGAAGGTAGAGTAGAGACTGCTTTAAAAGATTCAGCTTTGTGGAATGAGGTAGGAGATAGACTAAAAAATCCAGCTTCAGCTCTATCTGGTGGGCAACAGCAAAGACTCTGTATTGCCAGAGCCATAGCAGTAGAACCGGAAGTTTTACTATTTGATGAGCCAACCTCAGCACTTGACCCGATTTCAACCCAATCAATAGAAGAGCTTGTGCTTAAACTAAAAGATAAAGTAACTATTGCCATAGTTACACACAATATGCAACAAGCTGCAAGAATTAGTGATTATACTGCATTTATGTATATGGGTGATTTGATAGAGATGGGAGTAACAGAAGAGCTGTTTATCACTCCAAAAGAGGATATGACAGAGCAGTATATTACCGGAAAATTCGGATAATTATATCCCGCAACTCCCCTCCATACTGAAGCTGTCTTCATATCTGCAATTGGTGCATCTAAAAGATACTGTCTTCGGACCGCACCCGCCCCCGCGGGTATCAGAGATATAGATACTTTTTTGTCCGCATTTTGGACAGATACCGCTTTGAATAGTCTTTAGATGAGAGTTTTTCTCTTTGAGATAATATACATACACGGCTACTACCCCAATGCCGACTATCAATAAAAAGAGCAAGAGGTAGATATCCATATATTAGCCTTTAGTTTGCTGATTTATCTATAGCTTGAGTGTAACTAGCATAATATGTGCTACCGTCACTGAAACTGTTTACTGTAAGTTTGGAAAAATTTTCCAAATAGTCCCAAAATTCAGCTTTGGCTTCTTCATCCAAATCTTTTACATTATCAAGTGCCTCTTTCATAGTGCCAAGCCACTCAATTCGTGCTTTTTCATTGATGGAAAATTCATCATGAAGCCTAATCATATACTCATTCAAATCCATTCCATCTGCTTCATCATAAACTTTTGGACCGCCACAGATTTGGATAAAAAATCTGGTATTTTTCTCTTTGACTTTTTCAAATTCATCTTCATCCTGAGGGAAAAAATGGGCTATATCACTCTCATAAATTCTGTCATAAAAGTCATACATCAGCCTCTTCATTCCCTCTTCACCGCCTATGGCTTCATAAAATTTAGTCGGGTTTTTAAACTCTATCTTTTCACCCTTTGCTACAGGTGTAATTTTGAGTTCCACAAATTAGCCTTTGTAATTTTCAATTGCAGTTTGCAAGATTTTTTGAGCGTCATCTTTGCCTTTAAATCCGGTAACTTTTACCCACTTGTTAGGCTCAAGCATCTTGTATGTCTCAAAGAAGTTTTTAATTCTGCTCAATGTAAGCTCAGGCAGATCTTCAATATCTTTGATATCTTTGTATCTAGGGTCTATCTTATCAGCTGGAACGGCAATCAGTTTCTCATCTATTCCACTCTCATCTTCCATCATCAATACACCAATTAGTCTGCATTTGATATATGAGCCAGGATGCAGGGCATATTCGCTGATTACAAGTATATCAGCCGGATCTCCGTCATCTGAGAGTGTATTTGCTACAAATCCGTAATTTGCCGGATAAAACATAGCTGAGTATAATACTCTATCTACTTCAATCGCACCGCTTTCTTTATCTAGTTCATACTTCACATTTGAGCCATAAGGCACCTCAATTATTGCTTTTACTGCGTCTGGATTCTCTCCGTATCCGATTTTACTGATATCCATTATTTATATCCTTTCTTTATTTTTATTATTTGATATGATTTTATCATATTAAACTTTTAACAAAACTCTATCTAGCATAGAAGTGCTAAGAATCCTCTTTAGATAACCCAAAATATATGTAGCTTTTGTGATATAGTATCTAGGTTTTGGTCTGTCAGTGAGTATGATATGATGCACCTTTTGGGCTACTGCAATAGCCGGTAGATTAAATGGCACTCTTTTACCCTCTCCTCTTAGAGCTTTTCTGTATTTGGTAGCAAATCTTGAGTGGTTAATCTCTATATTTTTTAAAGTCTTTAGAGCATTTTCTCTAAATTTGCTGGTAACTGGACCGGTATTTAGCAAAGTTACATATACTCCACTCCCCATTAGCTCTAATCTCAAGGTATCAGTAAGCCCTTCTACGGCATATTTACTGGCATTATATGCTCCTCTCATTGGAAGAGCCACTAACCCTAGCACTGAGCTGTGCTGAATTATTTTGCCAAAGCCCTGTTTTCTCATTATTGGAACAATTTGTCTAGTACATTCATGAAGTCCAAAAACATTAGTCTCAAACTGCTCTCTTAGGGTATCTGTTGGCACATCTTCAATCGCTCCCATCTGTCCATATCCGGCATTATTAAACCATACATCTATTTTGCCCTCTTTTTTTAGCACCTTGGATATGACACTTTTTATCTCATTGTGATCTCTTACATCAAGCTTCATGGCATTTTCAAATCCCTCTTGTTTGAGAGATTCTACATCCTCAGCTTTTCTAGCAGTAGGATAGACTGTAATAAATCTCTCTTTTAGATATTTGGCTGTAACTCTGCCTATTCCGCTGCTACAACCTGTGATTACGATGACGGTATTATTACTCTTTTTCATATACTCTCCCCAAAATTGAGAATTTTTGAAATTATATCCGAACTATCAGCATAAAAAGTATTTAAAGATTCTTTTGATAGTATTTATCTAAGAATTACAAAAGGAGTAATTATGAAGAAAAAATGGCTTGTATCAATAGGTGTATTGAGTATGACTTTATTGTCAGCTGCTGATTATTCATCAATGAGTTGTTATGATTTATGGTATGCACGAAACTCTATTTTTGCAGATAAAGGATACTGTTTTCAGAGTGGAAAAGCGTTGAGTGTATTTGGAAGAAGATGCTACCCTCCATACGGAAGATTGAGCAGATGGGAAAAAGATGAAGTAAGCAGGATTAAATACTGGGAGGGAGTCAAAGGATGCAACGGAAATAGCGGATATAGCAGTAGTGGATACAGTAGAAGCGGAGGTTATGCAAAAGTCAGCGGTATCAGATATGATGATACACTTGCAGTAAGAAGCGGACCATCTACAGGTTATATGAGAATAGGTGATTTACCACCTGATGCAACCGGCATAGAGATACTGGAGTGTGTAAATAGATGGTGCCGAATCAGATATGGTAATTTGGTAGGATGGGCTTATTCCAAGTATTTGAGATCATATTAGGTCAGAGAATAATAATATATATTTACTGATGTTGCACATATAATTTGAAACGACATTGTTTAAATGTAATTTATTTTGTGGGGTGAGGTTTTAGCCTCACATATTGAGAAGTTTTAATACAGTTTTCTATAAAGTCAGTTAAACTTTGTGCCAAGATGCTGAATTTATTATGAATATTCAATAGTAATTAAATGTAAAGAGTGCGGATATGCGGGAAAAAAGGCAGTAGCCTAAATACCGATGTGATAGATGGAGAGGGTATGTAACTAATGAGTCTAAAGATATATGGTTGAGATAAAAGTTTGTTATCTCTTTTGTGGCATACTTACCAAAACTCCAGCTACAATAACCATAATAATACCTATCCATGTATAAATGTCTGGAAATTTATCTCCAAGAAGTGTGCCTATTATTACAGCAAATACAATTTGAGAGTATGTAATAGTCCCTACAATTCCGGCTTTGGTTAGAGAGTAAGCCTTTGTCATTAATAGCTGTGAAGCTGTGGCTAATGTGCCAAGCATTACTATATATATCCACTCTTTACCCTGTGGCATTTGAAATTTGGCAAATAAAAAATCCAAATCTTTTGGAATATCTATAAATTGGGATATCAGCATTAATATAACAGGTCCAATAGTTCCAGCCAACATAAATGACATAGCTATTGTGCGGGTATCATAATAGTTTTTAAGCTCTCTTATAGATGTATATGCAAGTGCCGCCCCAATACCTGAGAATATCCCCAAGATATCATATTTATCAAATGTTCCACCTATCGGTTTGGCTATAAATACTATTCCCAAAAAGCCTATTATCAGAGCAAAGATGGCATTTTTATTTAATTTCTCTTTCAAAAACAGCCATGCAAAAAATGCCAAAAAAAGAGGAGAAGTTTTATTATAAGTTACTGCTTCACCAAGAGGAATATATGCCATATCATAAAAGTATGCCAAAAGTGCCAAAAATCCTATGGAGCCTCTAAATACCAATAGCCAGAGTTTGCCTCCCTTTTTGGTAGTGGGAGTTTTTAACAGAGCAAAACCGATAATAGCCACACCAAATATATTTCTAAAAAATGTTACTTCAAGAGGTGGAATACTCTCTCCTAATATTTTGGCAAAGCCTCCCATAAAGGCAAATGTAACAGAGGCTAATATCATAAATAAAACTCCTCTGTCTAAATTTTTAATTATATTCATAAAACTACATTTTTTATATTTTTTGTGGAAGTTTAGCAAAACAAAAAGCTATTTTTAT
>WFNP01000049.1 GCA_015488535.1 Nitratifractor sp. | reverse complement strand
ATTCCATATACATCCATAAAGTAATTTTCTGTTATATATTTTTCAATCTGCTCTTTGGTGATTGGATGAAGAGAGAGTAAAAATCTTTTTTTTGTATTTTTCAGACATACTATATTCTCATGAGATATTTTATGATAAATAGTATTTCTTATTATATCAGTTGCCAGTTTTTTGGGAATATCTGTAATTTGCATTAAAAATTTGGTAGCATTTAAAGAGTATAAGTCAATATCCTCTTTTTTGAGTAATTGACTCATCTGCTCATTTGTGCTGATAATTCTGCCAAAAAAATCATATAATACAATATCGGAATGGATATTGTTATTGATAATATTTTTAATATACATCTGCTTGAGTAAAATAGTAAAATTTGATTCTATTTTTGATATATTGGCATTTCTGATATCAAGCTCCAAAAAGTGTTTTATTCTATTTGTGAAGCTCTCTTTTTTTTGAGTTCTTTGTTTGATAAATCTATCTCTTTCAAATAAAAGTCTGCTGATTTCTCTACTGCAATCTGTAATATCACTCTCAAATACTTCTATCTTGTGAATATCTTTTTTATATATACTAAATACCCAAAAACCTACAATAGTATTAAAATGAGTAAGAGCTACAA
Source organism: Nitratifractor sp. (assembly GCA_015488535.1). Lineage (GTDB taxonomy): Bacteria > Campylobacterota > Campylobacteria > Campylobacterales > Sulfurovaceae > Nitratifractor. The sequence continues at coordinate 19,788 of WFNP01000049.1, read as the reverse complement.
TATACTCTATCTCATTATCTGTTGTGTTTTTGAAAAACTTTCTGTTTATCTGCATGGCTTTTCTGTATTTTATGGCACTCTGATAAGGCTCTCTGTTGTAATCTCTTCGTCTTTCGTATATATCATCAAATGAGCAGTTTATTGCATATACCTCTTTTAAATGCACAGATTGCTCCTGTTTACTCAAAAACATAGATTTATTTAGGGTAAATAACTCTTTTATCAAACTAGATATCTCATCCCAATAATCCTGAGAGTTAAAAAAACTTCTATATACTTTTTGATTGCTCAAACTATTAGATAGTGTCCTGATGAGTCTGTGTTCTTTTTCTTTGATACTCCTTTCCCAAAATCTCAAAATATATAGTGATAAAGATGCTAGAGCAAACATTAACTCTGATACAGGCAGAGCAAAATTTAATATTGATATCAAAAATATATATAAAGCTATTGTAGATATGGCTACTATCAATATCAAAGACTCCAACATCTCTGAACCTGTATAAAATATTATCAAAACAGTTATCAGGTATATGAAAATGAGAGCATAATTTAGCCACCCTTTAAGTGATATAATCCAACTCTTTTTAATAGCACTCTCAATCATATATGAGAGATAATTTTGATGTAAAAAGTATTTGCTCTCAAACGGACTCAATTGGGTATTGGCATATCTGTTGTCAAAATTTGAGATTATAATAATTCTGTTTTTAAAAAAATCATCTGGGATATGACCCTTTAAAAGTGCATATCCATATATGGATGGAATAGTTCTAAAATTGTTATAGTTGATATTATAATTAAAATATCTATCTGAGTATATTTTATCAAAGCTCTTTGCTATATCTTTATAATTGGCATAAGGAATTTTTTCATATAACGGATATCTTGTAATATTTGCTTCATCTAAATTATAAGAGTATGGAGCTATTGCTATGATTTTGTCACTTGCTTGTATATTTTGTATCTTTTTTGAATCTTTTACAAAAGGGTGAAATATATCAGCTACAATAAATTTGATATCTTTTTTCATCAGCAAATCAATACTGCTGTTTATATCTTTTTCACTCATATATGAGCTGTCCACCAAGAGATATTTATAATGATTTTGATGAAATATAGATATAAAAGGTGTCAGCTTGTCATATAATACTCTGTTGCTGATTTGAAATATACCTATCATATCTATAAAAAATATAGATATAACTATGGCAATAGTAATAATAAGTATATGTTGTTGTCTTAACCATAGCATTATTTAAGTATCCGGTATTTTACATCAATCCCAAGAATTTGTGTAACTGCACACTGAGTCTAAGATGAGGATATCTCAATACTGTATCTATACATTTTTGCAAAGAGTCCATATTTGGAGTATTAAAATTATTCATAGGTTGTATATAAATTGGCTTATCAGTTTTTATGTTTAAAATAGTGGATATATCACTATCTTTTGATACTATAAATTTATACTCATCAAATCCTTCACTTTTAATTTTATCCCACTCTTTTGGACTGTATGTAATCCAGTCAGCCTCTTTGATATTTTCAAAATTGTATCCGTTTGTCTCTACTGATATGTAATAATCCCTTTTTTGCATATATTTTATAAAACTGTTTAAATCATACAAAGATGGCTCTCCACCTGTGATTATTATTCGTTTGCAAGGGTATTGTGATATCTCTTTTTCAATCTCTTCAAAACTCATATCTTTATAAGTGCCTGTATGCAAATCATCATCACAAAAAGAGCAAGAGAGGTTACAACCGTGAAGTCTAATAAATATACTAGCTACCCCGGTATGTGTAGCTTCACCCTGTATAGAGTAAAATATTGCAGTTACTTTCAATAACTATCCTTTAATATATCAATTATCTAATAAATGGAATATCTATTACTAATCTGTTTTTTTCAAAAATTGGCACTATATTCATCAAACTACAAAGCTTTTCTATATCACTGTCACTGCTTATATCTCTTTTGTCTGATATGAATTTTAATCTTATTACTTGAAATCGCTCATCATCTATGATAATTATTTCACCTATTCCCATAGCAACAGATATCTCTAAAATTTCACTGTTTATAAAAGAGTTTAAAACTTTTCTAAATAGTTTGGATAAATTATTTTGATGGACTTTGAATTTTGGCATATCCCTGTCTGTCATCAATTTGATTTTTCCACCGTATTCACTTTTAAACATTGCTAATGCTACATCAAGCAGTAGATTTATATCTGTTGAAATAAAACTGTCTCTATCTAATTTATGGTTATCGGTATTTATTGGTTTAAAATATAATCTGATTGATATCCAATTTTCGCAATCATAGCACACATTTACAGCATAAAAGCTCAAATGTGAATATTGTAATGGCACAGGTGTAGTTTTACTGCCAAATGTATTTGGTGCATATCTTGTAGCGAGTGTAAAGAGTTCTGATTTATCTACATAGCCAAGTAGTATCTCAGCAGCAGAGTTTAGATATAAAATATGCCCTTTGGCATCAAATACAACTATCGGAGAGGAGTCAGCCTCTATCATACACTTAAAATCAATCGATTGAGTACTCATTTATCTTCTTTCTTAATGTGTTTCTGTTGATTCCAAGAGCTTTGGAGAGTTGCAGTTGTGAGTTAAAGATTTTCATACCGATTTCAATAAGTGGAATTTCAACTATTGAGATATTCTCTTTATAGCCTTGTTGTATAATATTCTCATCTTCAAAATATTCTCTTAATATATTTATAATATCCTCTTTATTCAAATTAGTTGAGAATACTTTTTTATAAATATCGGCTCTAAGACTTTTAATATTATCTGAAATATCTACATCATTATAATCTATATTATTAGTGTCAAAATCTTCATATGCCATCTTCTCTTTTGCCTCTTTTGCAAATATCTCACAATATAGCTTGATATCCTCTTTTCGTTGTGAAAGTGGTGGCATATGGTATATAAATGCAAACTGCTCATCTATTGAGTTGATTTTCAAACTATTTTCGGCAGTAGCTATTATCCGTTTATTTCCAAAATCGAGTTTGTCTTTGTGTGGTAATTTATGAAAATCAAAAATAATCAATTCATCAATATCTTTGAGTAACTTTTGAATATCTGTAATATTTTGAATATCTTTACCCTCAATAGATGTTATATTTGGAAACAGATGTTTAATTAGTGTTTTTTTACCTGTATGAGCTTCACCTATTATAATACTTGATACAAATAGTGAATTTGTCAAACTCAATCCTCTTATTATATCTTTGACTCTGTCGCTGTTTGTTAGAAACTGTTGCAATTTAATAAGCTCCTCTTCTGTCTAAAACTACTTTTATAGTTTTTAAGATAATAGTAATATCCAACCATAAATTCCAGTTTCGTATATACCATACATCTGTTAAAACTCTTTGATGAAAATCTATATCATTCCTGCCACTTACCTGCCAAAGACCGGTAATTCCCGGTTTTACATTTGTAATAGTCGTATAGTATCCATCCATGATATCTTTTTCTTCCGGCAGATAGGGTCTTGGACCTACCAAACTCATATCACCCTTTAAGACATTTAATATTTGAGGCAACTCATCTATGGAGGTGCTTCTTAAAATTTTGCCTATCTTGGTAACTCTTGGGTCATTTTTGAGTTTTCTATATTTGTGATAATAGTCTGCTTCTTGTGGATTGCTATTAATATACTCTAAAAATATCTTTTCATTATCTGGTATCATTGTCCTAAATTTATAACATACAAAAATTTTACCATCTTTACCAATTCTTTTTTGATTAAAAAATATTGGAGCCTTTATATCCTCTTTTTTTATCAATATAGCTGTAATTGCAATTACAGGCAGAGTAACAGGCAGGGATAAAACAGCCAATATATAGTCAAATATATATTTTACAGCTCTTCTGAATCTGCTTTTTAGTCTGTTTTTTAGACTGATAAAGTTGCTTCTGATATTGGATAATTCATAAATTCTGGATTGAGTTAAATCAAAATCATTTAAAATAGGGATAAACAGCACCTCTTTGTGTCTTTTCATCATCTCATCTATCGTGGTTTGGAGTTTGGATACACTCATATCCTTGGAGTTGATAAAGACAGTATCAGCTCTGTTGGAGTTGGTTTTTATATATCCAAGATAGTGATTTTTTTCTATTTCATACTCCAATGACTCATTGTCAGAGTAAAATTTTGCAACTTTTCTCCAAAGCCCCAAATCATAAAGTTTGTGTTTGACCACTCTTTTAAAAAACGGAATAATAAATATCATATATATAAATGAGAGTGTCAATACAATTCTGGAGTAATCTTCTACACTCTTACTCATAGCAAGATAGGCAAAAATTATTATCATAGATGAAATCAAAGCTTTAATTAAGAGTCTGCTCTCATGCCAAAAATCATATCTGTATGTATAAATGCCTTCATAAATAAATAAAATTACAGGCACAACAATTACCGGATAGAATGTTATATAATCATAAATTGAGTCTTGAAAGGGTGGCAGAGAGGATATCGTTAAATGCTCTCTTGTAACAAATGCAAGATACAAAGAGAGGATTATCGAGACTATATCTGTAATTAATATAATAAATTTAGCCGATAACTCTCTCATATATTCTCTACTTTACACTGTTTATATGTTTTACAAAATCTTGTGGTTTTATAAATCCGGTTAAAAATTTATCAGGCAAAGCTTTACCTTTGGAATCAAAAATCAAAATATTTGGAGCGCCAAACAGTCCATAATGTTTTAGAATTTTTTGCTCATCTTTAGTATTGTCTGTAATATCTATTTGAATAAATTTAAATCTTTTCATAGCATCTTTTACATCTTTATTAGGGAATGTTCTATGCTCCAACTCTGAGCATGCTGCACAATTTTTTTTGCCGATATCTACAATTACAGGCTTATTAGCTGAGGCTATTTCACTTTGTAATCTTTCAAGTGTGTATCCCTTTCTTTGAGCCATAGGAATAAGAATAGAGTCTCCTTCACTTGTAGCTACGACTCTGCCTCCCTTAAAAGGTGAAAGAGGGTCACTAATTGAAGAGCCTCCAGATATTCCGCCAATAAACAGCATAGAGCCATACAGCAAGAATATAAAGGCTAATATTTGAATAATCTTCCAAGCTCCATGGTATCTGTTGGTCTCAAATACTCCCATAAACAGAGCTGAGCCTATAAAAATCATACCAAAGAGTATCATATATATCTCATCACTTAAAATGCCTCTCATTACATATAGAGCCATCATCAACATAGCTACACCAAATATTTGGGATACTCTTGTCATCCAGCCACCCGGTTTTGGCACCAGTTTGTTGGCTCCAAGTCCAACCAAAAGCAGAGGCATACCAGCACCAATTCCCATTACAAACAGAGATATACCACCAAGCAGAGCATTACCAGTCATTGATATGAATATAATTGCTCCACTGATAACCGGTGCTGTGCAGGTGCCGACAACAAGAGCTGATAATGCTCCCATAATAGCTGTGCCTACTAATCCTTTGCCTTGTGCATTATCACTGGCACGAGTCAATTTACTCTGAATAGAAGCAGGAAGTTGAAGCTCAAAATATCCAAAGAGTGAAAATGCCAATGCAATAAACAAAGAAGCCATCGGAATAATTACCCAGGGGTTATTCATATGTGCCTGTAAATCAAATCCAAGCAATCCGGCAATCACTCCAATAAGTGCATAACTTGCAGACATGGAGCCAACATATACGGCTGATATTAAAAATGATGTAGAGCGACTGACCTCTCCCTCTTTTCCTGCCTGTTTTAAAATAATAGATGAGAGGATTGGAATCATAGGCAATATACATGGAGTAAGAGCAAGTAGTAATCCTGCTACAAAAAAGAGCATTAAAATAAATAATAAATTTTCATCTGCCAAAGCTTTGGCAATTTTTGCACTGTTGCCTTCAGATGAGAGTTTGCCTACTTTTTCAAAAAAGCCCTCTTTTGTGGTGCTGTTTTTGGCTTCATTGCTTTGATTTGTGCTATTTACCGCACTGTATTTGCCGGAGCTGTTGAAATCAAATGTAAATTTTTGTGGTTGATAGCAAATCCCTGCATCTGAACAACCACTCATCTCAATTTGTAGAGTATAAACTCCATTTACTTTTGATTCTATATCTTTGAGAGGTATCTTAAAATCAAGAGTGCCATAATATACCTTCTGCCCCTCCAAATCCACAGGTTTGGGCTTTTTGATATTTAATTCAAACTCTTTTGGCTTGATAATTTTGAAGTGTAAATCCTTGCTGTAAATGTGGATTTTATCTGCCAGTTTGATTTTGGCATCTATATAATCGCCTTTCTTTACAGCAGTAGCTTTAAATGCCTCTGACGGCTCTAAAAATTTTCTCTTTAGATTTAAGCTTCCAAAGCCATCAGCCGATATAAACATACTCAATGATACAATCAGTGCCAGTATTGATGTAACAATTCGTCTCATACGCTCAATCCCCTTTTTTATGTAACTATATCTTATTATGTTTAACTATTAAAAATATTAATAAATTGAAGATATCATTATATATAATATTATACAGTGCTACTTTTAACATATCATAGAGCAAAAAATACAAAAGGAATAATATGGCAAATAGATTAAAAGATGAACAATCACCATATCTGAGGCAACATGCTAATAATCCGGTAGATTGGTATCCGTGGTGCGATGAAGCTTTTTTAAGGGCAAAAGATGAAGATAAACTGATTTTTTTAAGTATAGGTTACAGTGCATGTCACTGGTGTCATGTGATGGAGAGAGAATCATTTGAAAATGAAGAGATAGCCAAAATATTAAATGATAATTTTATATCTATCAAAGTGGATAAAGAGGAGAGACCAGATATTGATAGACACTTTCAGGAAGTCTTTATTACGATGAACGGCAGAGCAGGGGGGTGGCCTTTGAGTATATTTATGACCCACAAAAAAGTGCCTGTATATTCTGCTGTATATATTCCTGCTGAATCCAAATATGGAATGATAGGTTTTGCCCAATTACTCCAGTCATTGAGCAAAAAATATAAAAAAAGTAGATATGAATTGTTACAAAAGGGTAATGATGTATTGAGATTTTTGGAGCCTAAAAAGAGTATTAAAGCTACAAAAATAGATGAAACTTTGCAGGATAGATTGATAAATCAGATAAATACACTATTTGACAAAAAAAATGGTGGTTTCAGTCAAGCTCCAAAATTTCCACACAGCTCTACACTCAAAGCTTCTATTGAGCTTTATATGTTAAATGGTGGCAGTGAATTAAAAAGAGTTGTAGAGTATTCTCTTGATATGATGACAAAAGGGGGACTATATGACCATATAGATGGCGGATTTTGCAGATACAGCACAGATTCTGTTTGGTTAATTCCCCACTTTGAAAAGATGACATACGATAATGCTTTGATGGCAGAGGTCTTAATTTATGCAGGTAGAAGATTTAAAAATCAAAAATATCTCAATTTGGCATATCAGACAATAGATTTTATGCTTGAGAAGATGAGTAAAAATGGACTCTTTTTCAGTGCATCTGATGCTGACAGCAAAGAGGGAGAAGGCTACTATTTTACTTATGATTATGATGAGGTTATTGAAGCATTAAAAGAAGTAGGAGTCAAACATCCCAAAGAGTTGGCAAATCGTTTGGGTATTACACCATCAGGCAATTTTGAAGGTAGAAATATCGTAAGATTGGATAGTATTGAATATATAAATGACCCACAAATTAAAAAAGCTTTTCAAGTTTTAAAAGAGATGCGAAATAAAAGAGAGTATCCATCAATTGATAAAAAGGTAATTACTTCCTGGAACAGTATGATGATAAAAACTCTGTTTGTAGCTTCAAGAGCAGATAGTAAATATTTAAAAAAGGCTCAAAAATCTCTGAAAGCGTTGAATGAAAAGATGAGAGACGGAGTCAAACTCTATCACAGTGCATTGATAGATAAAGAGCCAAAAATTGACGGATTTTTGGAAGATTATGCCTACTATTGCGATATGCTGATAGAAGGATACAGAAGCACACTTGATGAGACTCTGCTGATAGATGCTATGAATCTGTGCAACGAAGCTATCAAGAGATTTTATGCAAACGGCAAATGGAGAATATCAGATGGTGAATTTAAAGATTTTGAGCAAGATACAGATACAAGCTATCCATCATCAGTAGCTGTGATGATAGATGCAATGCTTTCTATCCGCTCATTGGCTGATGATGTATATGAAAAATTCATATACCGCACACTCGAAATCCACTCATACGATTTGATGAGACAGCCGATATCCCGCCCCTTACTTGCAATGTGTGCAATCAGATACCAAAAAGAGGATATCATAGTAAAAGCCAAAGAGGAGAAGTTGTCACCGTTAATTCCAAAAATAGATATATGCTCTTACCCCTGGATATATCCAAAAACTACACTGAGTGATACTATTGAAGTATGCTCAAACAGTAGTTGCTTTATGAGTGCAAAGAGTATAGATGAGGTTATAAAGAGATGGTGTAAGAACTAAAACTTTTTTATACGGGGCTAAAGCCCCGTCCCCTGAAAGATAGATTTCTATGTAAGAGTTTGTTAATCTTTTTGTTTGGTTTTTTTATATCGTCTATATACAGATACCATTGCAACAATAGCAATAATATATAATAGAAGATGCTCTATTGTTTTAATCTCTCCAAACATTTTCTCTGCACTTGCTGAAAACATATAACCTATGGATATACCTACAATTGCCCAGATAGATATCCCTATACTGTCCAAAAGAGTAAAACGGCTGTAAGGATATCTGCTCATTCCCAGAGTCATAGGGAATAAAACAGCTCCACTGTAAACAAATCTGGATGAAAAAGCCAAATAATCTCCCTTTTGTATCACTTTTTGGGATAATTTCTCAATACCGGCTTTTAATTTGTCAAATCTTTGAAGTAGAGTATCAGAGGCATATCTTCCGAGTAAATACCACATCTGATCCCCTGTTACTGCTCCAAGAATTGCTACCAATATACTCTCTTTTAATGGTAACATACCAAGATAGCATAGAAAGCCTGTGATGAGTATCATCATAGTTCCCTCTACTATCATACCTACAAATACCACCAATAAACCATACTTTATCACCCAAGGGGTTATCTCACTTAACAGATGCTCCACAAGCTATTCCTATACATAAATTTAGGAATTATATTATATTGGGTGATTATTATTTTGATAAAAACCCCCATAATGGAGGTTTTTTATACTAATTTAAATTAGGTTTTGGAGTATTTATATTACTTGCAGGTAATACAGGATAAGTTATATTTGGTTTTTTACCCTCTAATGCTTTAAAGAAAGTTACTATTTTATTAGCATCTTCATCGTTTATTTTTTTACCTAATTGAGTCTCACCCATAATTTTGACAGCCTCTTTTATATCCCATACAGCACCATTATGGAAATATGGTCTAGTCTCTAAAATATTTCTAAGAGTCGGCACTTTTACCATACCATTTTTATCACCTTTAAAATCTCCAATATTTGCATATTTATATTTACCGGTTACTGGGAATGGTTGCATAGTTCCGCCAAGTGCTATACCATTATGACAAGATGCACAGCCCATATTTATAAAAGTTTTTAGACCCTCTTTTTCATCTTTTGTAAGGGCTTTATCATCACCCTCTAAGAATTTATCAAATCTTGAAGAGGTTACAAGAGTCCTTTCAAAATCACCAATTACATCTGCTACATCTTTAAAGGTAGGTTTCATAGTTTCGTTATTATAAGCTTTTTTAAACTCTTCTACATATTCAGGCATAGAATTTACTACTTTTTCTACATGCTCTTTTGTAGCAGCCATTTCCGGTGGAGCTTGCATAGGTCCTTGTGCTTGATCTTCTAAATCAGGGCTTCTACCGTCCCAAAATTGTTTACTAGCAAATACAGCATTATATACAGTCGGTGAATTTAGATGATGAGGATTGTGTCTCCACATATGCCCAGTTGCAGGTCCTACACCATCTACTCCGCCAGTTGCCAAATTGTGGCATGTGTTACAGCTAATTAAGCCACTTTTACTAAGTCTTGCATCAAAATATAGCTTTTTACCCAACTCTACTTTTTGAGGTGTTATCTTGTTCTTAGGATTATCAATTATCTTAGATAATGTTGCTTCATCAGAGGGAATTGGTTTAAGTCCGGCTTTTAGTGCCATATCTCTTAGGTTTTCCGCATTACCACTTATTGCTATAAGTGATAATAGACCTACTATTTTCATTGTTTTCATATAAACTCCTTTTAGATAAAAATATTTTACTAATTATAGTATTAAAAGATAAAAATTATCTTATAGAATTATATATTTAATATGGAAATTGAATTTTTTGTTATTTTTGTATGGTTATATATTCTATATCTGGAGCAAGTAGGGAATAGATACCATATTCTCTTTATAGTTTAACGCAAGTCTCGTTTAAGCTCTAATCACTTTAAAAAGCTAAATTTTTAACTGACCTTACGCAGATAAAATTATATTGAACAATATAGCATAGGAGGCGGGGTTTCAACCCCGCATTGTGCAGGATTGAAATTCTGCCTCTGAATAAATTGCACTTAAACAAGGTTGTTTCAAGTTATATGCGTAGCATCAGTTATTTATATATTGTCAATAGCTTGGATGCAATTTTTTATCATATCTCATACTGAATACTACCTTTACAGTGCGATTTTCAAGAGGTTTGAGATTGACTCTTAGAGTCAGTTTGCCGTATTTGGTGACTTTTTTACTCTCTGCTCCCGAAACACTATCAAGAGTTACTCTGATTTTATCGCTTTTGGAGTAGGGGATTCTATCTATGAGAGTAATACTTTTAGACTCTTTTGTTCTGTTTGCAAGAGTGATAATATATCCGTCTGTTTTTTTGATATCTGAGCCGAAAAAACCGCTTTTTCTATCTTTGGAAGGGAGTCTGTTTTTACGGATTTTTATACTTTCATCTATACCTGTATCGAGCAGATATTTACCATCTTCATATCTGCCTTCGGTGTATATTTTATTACCTTTTGGAGTGATTATCTCCCAACTGTTCTCTTCTACCGGAGTAGAACTTTTAAATGAGCATATATTGTAAACAGAAGGCGATAGATATGTATATGCCCTCTCTTCACAGACTACCGGAACACTCTGTGTATAAATTTTATGCTCATACTCTTTGCCATCTGATGGAAGTATCAAATCAGAAACGGAGTAATCTCTAAAACCTTTTTTTAAAGCCTTGCCTATATGTGTCTCAATACGGGGCATAGCCGTTGGTGCAATAGCCAATCTTTTGGATTGTCTATATATAATATTTGTTCGAGCAGAAAGAAGCCATGGTGAGAAGTGTGGTATTTGCGTCTTTGTTTGATAAGTTTGAAAATGAATATTTGCCTTTTTAGCTATGATATCTATACCACTTCTATTGTAAAGAGATATGAATCTCTCTATTTTGATAAGATTTTTATCATCTATTGTAGCTTTTTGTATAAATTTTGCACCCACATAAGATGAGGGTAGAGTAATTTTAAAATCTCTCTTACAATCACTCTCCATATATAGAGGATAAGCAGATGTAGTCATAGATTTAAACTTCTGCTGGTGATTTTTGAGTTTGAGACTCTCTGTTTTTATACTCTCTTTAAGAGATACATACTCCTTTGCCAATACTTTTGAAGTATCTATTATACTGTTTGCGTTGAGTGTATTGATATTCAAACCTTTTGTAATGGTATTTAGAGTATTTATCCGGTATCGCTCTTGAGCCAACTCTTTTGTGAGATTGGATATTGTTTTATACTCTTTACACAAGTTGTTATTTTTTTCACACTCTGTATCGTTAAAAGTATCTATACTCTTACCTTCACATTTTATATCTATGTTAGAGGCAAAGCCGATATATCTGTCAGTAGGTATATATTCATATATACTCTTGTTGCTGTATATATTTAGCGTAGATGCATCTATCACACCTATGAGAGAAGAAAAACCTATTAAAAGAGCTTTTGATTTCATGTATTTCATAATCTATCCTTTTATGACACTTTGCAGATAGTATAACATCAATACGGTTATCAGTGCTGTGATACCAAGTATCCAACCATAGGCTTCTACTATACGGTCTTTGTAAATCTTTTTTTTTGATATCCAAAAAGCATAGAGCCATACGCCACACAAAAATAGCAGAGGTATCAAAGAGAGTGTATCTTTGGAGCTTTTCAACGCATTTGCAGTAGGTATCATCAAAGCTGCTACAACTATCAGCAGTATGACAGATATGGTATAAAATATTGACAGTTTTACCACAGGAGAGTTTTGTTTTTCAATACTTTTTAAAAGCTCTTCTATATCTTTATCCATTGTTATGCCCTTACAAACATTTTATAGAGCATAATAAGAAGAATAATACTATACATAACGATAATAAAATTTCTGTGTCTGTGGTTGCTCACTTTCTCTTTGAGTCTGATACCAAGCCATACACCAAGCAGTGAGCCACTACCTACTATAATACCGTGATAGATATCTATATGGCCATTGACCAGACCGCTGATAAGACCTGCAACAGAAGAGAATACTACAAAAAACAGACCTGCACTTACAGATTTTTTGACCGGATAGTGCAGTATTCCAGAGAGCAAAGGTATCAAAATAATAGCACCTCCCACACCTATACTGATAGCTATCATACCTATACCTGTGCCTATTGCAAAGAGCAGTATTTTTGGCAGACTTTTGTCAGCTGTATGCTCTTCTATTATCTCTGTTACTGCCATTCTGTAAATCGCAAAAAGGACAAAAGATATAAATACTGTTTGTAGAGCAATATCTGGAACATGCTTGAGTATATATCCGCTCAAAAAGCCTCCCACAAAACCACCAAAACCTACAAACAGACCTTCACCAAGCTCAAGAGAGCCTCTTTTGACATTGAGATACGAGCCATATACGGAGCTAAATACCATTTGGGTAATAGATATGCCCACAGCAGTTTTGAAACCAAATCCAAGCAGTAGTAAAACAGGCACGAGCATAGTTCCGCCTCCTATACCAAAAAATCCTGACAACACACCAATACCTACACCTATCAAAACCAACAAAGCTAACATATTACTGCCTTTATATTAAAACTTTTTCCAAAAAGATATGCTAAAAAGCACAAATACAGTATAACACTCAAGTCTTCCTATAATCATAACGATAGAGAAAAATATTTTGTCAAAATCGCTAAAAAATCCAAAATTATCAGCTGGTCCTACAAGTGAAAAACCAGGACCGATATTGCCCACGAGTGCCAAAGAGCCTGAAATTGCACTCATAGCATCATAGCCACTTCCATATATATATAGTGTAGTAACAACAGCTGTAAATATATATAGAAAAAAGAAGCCAAAAGTAGATGATAATATTTTATTGTCCAATTTCTTTTTGTCAATATATACATTTATCAAAGCATTGGGATGCAAAATTCTTCTAAGCTCAGCAAAAAGTGTCTTGAATATAATGACATATCTTATTACCTTGACACCTCCAGCAGTAGAACCTGCATTTCCACCTATAAACATAGCTATAAAAATAAGTGCTATTGCATCATGTCCCCACTGCCCATAATCTGTAGATGCAAATCCTGTAGTGGTCATTACTGATGCTACGGTAAAGAATGAGTGTTTAAGAGAGTGATAAAACTCATCTGCGTCTATATAATCATGTGTGAAAGTCAAAAACAGAGATATAAAAACAAATGTAAGTAGATACCATTTAACCTCTTCTGTTTTGTATCCACTTGAATCTTTAAATAGCATTTTAAGATGAGCCAAAAAGTTGATACCAGAGAGCATCATAAATATTGTAGTTGTCCAGATAATTCCATCTGAATAGTCAAAATATCCTATTGAGCTGTTTTTTGTGGAAAATCCACCGGTAGATATGGTTGAAAAAGCGTGATTTATTGCATCAAACCAATTCATACCAAAGAGTTTGAGAAATAACATATCTATAAATGTGAGTAAAATATAAATACCCCAAAGACTCAAAGCTGTATCTTTGATTTTGGGTGTCAATTTTTCCATAGATATACCAGTAGATTCTGCTTTAAACAGACTCATACTACCTGTGGGATTGATAACAGATAACAATCCCACACTCAAAACCACTATTCCCATACCACCAAGCCAGTGCATTAGACTACGGTGAAAGAGTATCATATGAGGCAGAGACTCTATATCGCTGTAAACAGTGGCTCCAGTAGTAGTAAATCCGCTTATTGCTTCAAAAAACCCGGAAGCAAATGATACTTTTGTGTATAAAATCAGAGGTATAGCTCCTGCTATGCCAATAAGTATCCATAATATATTTACCGATAAAATACTCTCTCTTATTCCAAGATTGACTTTATGCTCTTTTAAATAAAACCAAATAGCACCATTGCCCAGTGTAAATAGTAAAACAAACAGAGCCAATTTAATATAATTTTCGTGATAAATTATACCGGTAAGCACATCGAGTGAGAAAAATAAGCCGACACTCATACCAATTAGAGATAATATTTTTATAATACTTTTATAGTTCATTTATCCACTTTTGTATATCTTCTACATTTTCTTTAAGTGTAAAAATTGTAAGAATATCATCTTCTTCGATAATAACAGTCTCATTTTTTGCATCTATGAGTAGATTTTGTCGTATAACATATATCATTGTGTCATTTTTATATTTTGGCAGTTTTAGCTTATTGCCTATCAAATGTGAATTTGGAAATATCTTTCTCATATATACTTCAGCTTTACCTCCGCAAAACTTTCTTTCAATCAATACTCTGCTTGAGTTTATCTTCTCTACGATGGCATTAAAAGCATTTATTTTTGGACCTCTGACTACCACAATTCCCAGTGAGTGCATTACATTATAATACTCTATATCATTATTGACAGCCATTACCTTTTGGATACCGTGTTCTCTGGCTTCAAGACATTTGACAATATTGTATTCATCATCTTCTGTAGCTGCTATTGCCATATCGGCATGTGATAATCCCTCTTCTTCAAAGAGAGTAGCAGTGCCATATTTACAGTTGAGCGTCATAGCCTCTCCTTTGAGTGCTTCATCAGCGATATGGCACAGTTCAACAGATTTTTCTATCAATTTAACTTCTACTCCTTCATCCAACAGGGCTTTGGCAGTATTTATACCAAGTTCTTTGGCTCCAAATACTATACATCTTTCTATTTTCAGTGGTGATTCATTATCCAGTTTGGGACACAAAGAGCGTATTTCTGTCTCATCTCCAAATAGATAAAGCAGGTCATTTTTTTTGAATATATCCATTGTCTCATTATAAATAATAAATTTTTTGTTTCTCTCTACTCCTACGATTATTATATTTGGAGATAGTTCCAGATTCATTACCATATCTTTGGATATATGAACAGATATCAGTTTAAAGTCTGTATATTCAAATCTTTTGACATTATTGGCTCTTGGATATCTAAGAAGTGTAGTAACCGTTTGGGATGTGAGCTTGAGAGGATAGAAAGATTCATCAATGCCCAGTCTTATAGATATATTGGTCTTTTCAAATTGTGGATTTTTGAGTCTGATAAAACGGCGTTTAATATCTATGGCATCATCAGCTATCAGAGTAGATAAGAGATTTGCTTCATCCAAATCTGTAACAGCTATAAAGAGGTCGCTCTCTTTATCTATAAGTTTATTGTATGTTTCAGGGTCTTCTATATCTCCATGTATAGGTAGAATATCAATACTCTCTTGTAGTCTTAAAAGTGCTTCCAAATTTCTATCTATTACCGTAACATTATGGTGTGTAGATAAAGCCCTAGCAAGATTATAACCAACTCTACCGGCACCGGCTATTATGATATTCATATATTACCTTTTTTAAAATAATCAAATTATTATACTACTTTTGAGGAAAAATATAGAAGATAAAATAATATTCCCTATATCACACACCATATAAAATGATATTGATGTGTAATAGAGAATATAAATAATATGTTAATAGTTATGATAGAGCAGTTACAGCTTTTTCTATAAGCTTTTTGAGTTCAAGTTTAGCAAGAGCTACACTACCATCTTTTTTGAATATAGCAAAAGCATGAAGATGTAATCTTGTATCTTCACCTGAGCAAATCATTAAGACTACAGCTTTATCCATCTCTACTTCCATAGTATGAGTGTCACCAAGATTTAACTTTTTAGATACTCCATGAAGATGTCTAAAAGATTCATTGAAAGTTAAAGAAGCCTCTTCCAAACTACCTGAAACTTTATGAGCATCTGATACAAGAATTTCACCTGTATAATTACTAATTGCAGCACCTAAATAACCATTGATATCTTTTAGTCCTTCAAGAATACTTTCGTCCATTTTTAACTCCTGTTGATTTGTTTGATTTTATAAGAGCGGATATTATATCAATCGGCAAAAAATTGTTAAGTTACATAAGTTGCATTTTGGATTGAATTACAGCTATTTATGAAAGGTAAAAACCTTTCATAAAATATATATTTTAAGCAAGTGTTTCCAGAGCTTTTTCAATAATTTTTTTAAGCTCTAATTTTGCAAGTGCCACGCTTCCGTCTTTTTTGAATATTGCAAAGGCATGTAGATGAAGTCTGGTATCTTCACCTGAACAAATCATTAAAACTACAGCTTTATCCATCTCTACTTCCATAGTATGAGTATCTCCTAGGTTTAATTTTTTGGATACAGCGTGTAGTGATCTGAATGATTCATTGAATGTCAAAGAAGCTTCTTCGAGGCTACCTGCTACTTTGTGAGCATCTGCTACCAAAATTTCACCTGTATAGTTACTGATTGCAGCACCTAAATATCCGTTGATATCTTTAAGACCTTCTAAAATAGAGTCATCCATTGTTTTATCCTTTTATATATTTTTTTGAAGTTAGATTATATATATTTTTATTTAATGTATTCTCAAAAATATATTATTTTGTGTAATGTATTGCTTATACAGTAACAAAATTGGATAAAATACATACTATGAAAAGCAACGGAATGAGAAAAAAGGGTTACTTCTCTCTAAAAGTTATTACTGTATGCTCTAGTGTCCATAAATTGAGTAAAAGTGATACTTTCAGCAGGTATAACCCTATAGCCTATAAGGCACAGGAGAGGAAGACTTCACCTCCGGAAGAGATATTGGTATATGGTTTTTTTAGTTACACATCTTCAGATGTGTAACTAACTTCTTTTGGAAGTGGAATCAACCTTGCAGTTAAGTTATACTCCACATCAGGAGATGTGGAGCAAATATAGGTGGTGGGACTTCACTCCCACATAAAATTAAAAAATTAAAAGGAGTTATTATGCATATAGAACCGGGTGTAGTTACAGGAGCTAAAATATATTTGAGTTATGTTACAGCTGCTGGAGTAATTGGAATGAGTGCCAAATTGGCGTGGGATAATATTAAAGAGACAGGATTTTTATCTTTTTTTATAAAAACATTAATTGCAACTGCTATTGTTTTCTTCTGTTTTGAAGTGCTTCCACACTATCCTATTGGAGTAAGTGAAGTGCATTTGATACTTGGCACTACAATATTTTTGGTATTTGGAATTGCACCAGCTTCATTTGGATTAATGTTGGGACTGTTAGTGCAAGGGATCTTTTTTGAGCATGGTGATTTACCGCAATATGGAATGAATGTTACTACACTATTAGCAAGTATTCTATTTTTGAATGTTGTAGCAAAAAAGGTTATTCCTGAAAATACACCCTATAAAGATATCTCTTATACACAGCTTCTAAAACTATCTGTAGCTTGGGAAGGAGCTATTGTGGCATGGGTAGCCTTTTGGGCATTTTACGGTCAAGGCTTTAGTGCTACAAATATCCATAATGTCTTGATTTTCGGTGGGGCATATATGACAGTGGTTATTTTGGAGCCTTTGGTAGATTTGATGGTCTTAGCAGCTGTAAAAGCATTCTATAAAAGCAACAAATGCAATATTTTGTTTGACAAAAGACTTGTAAATTGTAGGGCATAAGTTTGAAGAGATACAGACACTACAAAAAAGACAAAGCAGTTATTTTATCCTGTTTTGGCTCAGTAATTGAGCAACAACTATATACAGATTTACTCAAAGATATGCAAAATGAGTTTGAGGGAGTGGATTTTTTCCTCTCCTTTAGCTCTCGAATGGTGCTAAAAGATTTGCATAAAAGGGGCTTAGAGTATAAAAATTTGGCTCAAGTTTTAGCTGATGTAGATATGCTTGGATATAAAAATATAGTAGTAGCTTCAATTAATCTATTCCCCACAGATGAGCATGAGTTACTCATTCGTACAGTAGAAGGGTTTAAACACTTCTCTATGGCAAATATCAGATATACCAAAGCAATTATCAATAAAACAAAAGAGACTTCACTAATGCTAAAAGCTTTGAATGAAAACATTAGCGAAGATGGCAGAGCCAATCTGTTTGTAATTCATGGTGTGCCTGTGCTGAATTTGGCAGGACTTGCATCAGTAAGCTATACAGAAGAGTTTTTAAAACTGCTTTCAGACAATAATTACACTTGCTCACTTGAAGGTGCTTTTCCCTGGTATGCGGTAAAGGAGCCTTTAATAGATAGAATGAAACAAAACGGTATCACAAAGGTGCAGGTTGTGCCTATGTTGTTAGTGAGTGGAAACCACTATATCAAAGATATGGTAGAGATTTCAGATGAGTTAGCAGAGCATTTTAATTCCCGCATAGTTCCATCAATTACAAAATCAGATAGATTTAATCTCATTGAGCTTGATAGTGTCCGCTCTGTAATTTGTAAAAATATAGCTGAAGAGATAAAAAAACTTGGATGCAAATAGATTATATTTCGTCTCACTTGGTCCTGGTGAGGCGGAGATGATAACAGTAGCCGGACTTGAAGCATTGATGGGAGTAGATGCTATCTGCATACCTACAAAGAGTGAAGATAGAAGTTTTACTCGCTCTATGACTCACTCAATAGTTACTAAATTGATGGATAAATTTAAGTTCCAAAAGCCTTTAATTCCAATTTATACTCCTATGTTATATAAAGATGAAGATTGGAAGGCTCAAGTTGATGAGATATATAAAGCTTTGAAAAGTTATCACAAAGTAGCATTTGTAACACTTGGTGATGCTGGAGTATATAGCACAGTATATTATCTACTTGATATTATCAAAAATGGTGATGCCAAACTCTATGAAGCCTCCAAAGTAATACCAGGAATTACATCATTTTCATACGCTTCTGCCAAAGTCAAAAAGCCTCTTTGTATAGGTGAAAGTGAGATGAAAATATCACTGTTACCCAAAAGAGATGTGCCTGTTACTACTATATACATGAGACCTCATATCGGAATGGATACTGACGAAGTGGATCCAAGAGGTGAAATATATACATTCGAGAGATTGAGCTTTTTAGATGAGCAAATATACAAAGGCAAACCAAAGAGTATCAAAGGTTATATGACTTTATTGATAGATTTTTTCTTCAAAAAACAAAAATAATATCTGTTTCTACCTCATTTGGAGGTGGGAACAGACGCTTATAGTATAATTTGATTATATATTATTAAAGGAAACTCATGAAATTTGCCGACCCAAAGAATGACTTGGCATTCAAAAAGATATTTGGTGATACTAAGCATAAACATATACTAATCTCATTTTTAAACAGTGTATTGGATTTCAAAGATGATAAAGCCATAGTTGATGTATCTTTGGC
>WFNP01000048.1 GCA_015488535.1 Nitratifractor sp. | reverse complement strand
ATACTCTTTATGCATTAGGACAAGAATCACAAGAGGATGCTCTAAAGGTTGGTTGTATGGTAGAGGTAACAGATGTGAATGATTTAGATAAGTATATAAAACAAGCACAAGACTCTAATGCACAAGATGTAGTTTCAGCATTTGAATTTTTACGAAAAGGGAGCTACAACCACTACTGGGCATTTGATAAAGCACTCAAAAACTTAGGTGTTACTAATGGTTGTTACTATGAAGGTGATGAACTTTTAACAAATAAAGAGGGAGTTTATCCTAAAATGAAAAGGGGAAAGAAAAGGACATCCTTAAAAAAAAGGTACTCTATATTCCATTAAGTTTAGAGTCATATTAGCACCATAAAGCTTGCAAAGTTTGCAACATTTGGGGAAGAAAAAGAATAAGACGATTAATTTACAAATCATACTTAATGATAACAAATCATTGTTGAGAAATATTTGACCCTAACGGCTCAAATATTTCTCAACTCAGTCGTTATCTAGTGCGAAGCAGCAGACAACAAGCAGGTGTTCAAACAGCACCCCCCGTTGTCTCGGTAAGCGAAGCGACCCAGGCAACTATTTATCCAAGAAACATAATAGCGAAGTTAGCCTGATATTTTCCAATTGAAGGAACACTTAAAATGTCCTGTTATTTGTAAAAAACTTAGTAAAATGCTATTGCTTTAGCTAATTTGAATACTTTTTCTTATGATATAATTATTACTTATCTCCTTTTGGGTAGCTATATGGCTTTTACCGAAACATTAATGTTCCTTGATTTGTTATATTTAGGCAATAACAGACATTTTATTAAATTTTATACATTGAATTATATTATTATTCTCACAAAATTTCACTCCCCCAAATATCCCCTAATCACCTCCAAAAATGCCTCTCCATACTTTTTGAATTTCACTTCGCCTACTCCATAGACTTTTAGCATCTCTTCTTTGGTTATTGGCATCTTTTTGCTCATATCCCATAGGGTTTTGTCATTAAATACGATGTATGGAGGTATCATCTCATCACTTGCTATCTCTTTGCGTTTGGCTTTTAGGGCTGTCATTAGCGGTGAATCGCTTGTGGCTTTTACATTTGCTTTGGTGCGTGTTTGTTTGCTGATTCTATCTTGTGATATATCTATACTCTCTTTGCCTTTTAGAATTTTGGCTCCAAGTTCTGTAATAACAAACTCTTTATGCTCACCTTGAGTAATAGCTCCTACTTCTAAGAGTCTGTTTGATATGCTCCTCCACTGCTCTTTTGATAAATCTTTGCCTATGCCATAGACTGATAAATTATTATCACCTCTTTCAATCACTATGGATTTTTTAGAGCCTCTTAAAATATCTGTAAGATAGCTTATTCCATATCTTTGCTTTGTTCGCCAAATGGTAGATAGTAGCATTTGAGCCTCTTTTGTGATATCGACCTTTTTTATCTCTCCTTTTAGACAATTATCACACTTATTTATACAAGCATCTATATCATCATCAAAATATAGTGCAAGTTCTCTATGGCGACACATTATACTATCTACAAAACTTGACATTTTATCTATCTTGGCTAAAAGTGTCTCTTTGTAAACTCCTTCTTCTATATCATCTACAAACCTCTTTTGCATAATGGCATCTTCTACGGAGTATAATAAAAGTGTCTGGGACTCTAAGCCATCTCTTCCGGCTCTGCCTATCTCTTGGTAATAATTCTCCATAGTCTTTGGCATACTCATATGCACTACAAATCTTATATTACTCTTATCTATCCCCATACCAAAAGCTATTGTAGCTACTACGATATCGATTCTATCATTAATAAAATCCTCATATACACTCTTTTTGATATCATTTTCCAATCCTGCATGAAAAGCTTTGGCTTTATATCCCATCTGTTGCAGATACTCTGCCAGAGTCTCAGTCTGCTTTCTAGATAGTGTATAGACTATTCCGCTTTTGCCAAATTGATTGCTTAGAAAATCTATCAACTGTCTTTTGCCGTCACCTTTGCGATGTGTAGCTGTGATTTTTAGATTTTCTCGATATAGTTTGCCCTTTAGGATTTTGGGATTTTTCAGCGATAGTTGAGAGATGATATCTTGTTGCACATTTTTAGTCGCAGTAGCGGTAAATGAGGCTATTGGGATATTTGGAAAATATCGGCGGATTAGATTGAGTCTTCTATAATCTTCTCTAAACTCATGCCCCCACTCACTCAAACAGTGGGCTTCATCTATGACAAAAAAGTTTATCTCAATCTTGCTCAAAAGCTCCAAAAAACTATCCATCAAAAATCTCTCTGGAGATACATATAGTAGTTTTAGTTCTCCACGAAAAAGCTCTTTGTAAATCTGCTTTATCTCTTCACTATCTTGCATAGAGCTAAACATTCTGGCGTTAATTTCAGCACTTCTTAGGCTACTTACCTGGTCATGCATCAAAGCCAAAAGCGGAGATATTACAATAGTTACCCCACTCATCATAAGCGAAGGCAACTGATAACATACCGATTTACCGCCACCGGTTGGCAAAATCATCAGTAAATCCTGCTTTGATAATATTGTCTCTATCGCTTTGGCTTGAAGAGGTCTGAAGCTATCGTGTCCAAAATACTCTTTTAGCAATCTATTAGCACTATTTATCATTATTTATTCCATTGGCACAAACTTTGGCACTTGAAAAAGCCCATTGAAAATTAAAGCCCCCTACTCTACCGGTTACATCTAAAACTTCACCCAAAATATATAAATCTTTAATTATTTTACTCTCCATTGTAGAGCTATCTATCTCATCGGTATCTACTCCTCCAGCCATCACCTCAGCTCTGGCATAACCAAACCTACCGGCAGGTGCGAAGCGGTAATTTTGAAGTTTCTCTAAGCTTTGCCACTCATCTTTTTTTAGTTTATTACAATTTTTATCTTCTAATTGCAGGGTATTTAAAAAGGCTTTTGAGGCTCTTTTTGGAAGAGGCAAGGCAGTAGATAGTAGCTTTTTGCTTGATTTTATACTATCTATTTCAAAATTTGGCAAAAAATTAATCTCAATTTCACCCTTTTGCCACCATAGTGAAGCATCTAAAATTGCAGGACCGCTTATACCTCTGTGGGCAAATAGAATATCTGAAAAAATCTCTCTTTCTCCAACTTTTACAATAGCTTTTAGTGAAATTCCGCTTAACTCTTTCATAAAAAACTGCTCTTTTTGCAAAGTAAAACCAGTAAGTGCCGGATATGTCGTATTTAGTGTATGCCCAAAAGCTTTGGCTATCTCTAAGCCTTTATTTGTGGCTCCAACTCTTGGGTATGCCATACCTCCAAGAGCAATAATGAGCCTGTTTGAGCTAAATATACCTCTATTTGTATAGACTCTAAATTTTTTACTCTCTTTGGATACTCTATCTACTTTTGTATTATAGATTATTGGTATATCACCTTTGGCTTTTAGGAGTAGATTTGTCATCTCTTTGGCACTGTTTGGGCAAAAGTATTGGGACTCTTTTTTCATTACTGGATTGAGTCCTCTTTTTTTGAGCCAATTTAGTAATGCTTTATTATTAAAATCTTTTAAAACACTATTTATAAACTCTTTATCGCCTTTGTAATCATTGGCTTTTACTTTGGCATTGGTAATATTACACTTTCCACCACCACTGATATCTATTTTTGCTCCTGCTTTGCTATTACCCTCAAGTATTGCAATATCAAGATTTTTTTTTAAATGCGAAGCACACATCAAGCCAGAAGCTCCAGCTCCTAAAATCAAAATATCATAATCTCTTTTCAAACTATAATCTTTGAAGCTTTTTTAGAGCAATCTTAACAAGTGTAGCAGTATCTCCACTCTCACCTTTTAGGGCTTTTGTAATGGCATCTTTTTTAAAGCCCAGACTCTCCAAAGCCATAAAAGCTTCGGTATTGCTATTTATAATTTGGGTATCTTCACTACTATCTACTATAAAATCAGCAAGCTCAACCAAAATTCTACTAGCAGCCTTTGGACCGATACCTGGAACCTTTTTTAGCATAGCTACATCTTTACTTGAAATTACTTTGGCAAATGTAGCTGGAGAAAATGTAGAACATACAGCTAATGCTACCTTTGGACCCACTCCATTTATTTTTAGCAGTGTATCAAACATCTTTTTTTCATTGATATCATAAAAGCCATATAGTGTATTGCTATCTTCTCTAATAATTTGAGTTAGATGCAAATATACACTCTTATCTTCAATATTTGAAGAGGTATTTACAGATATATTTACCTCATATACCAGCCCGTGAGTCTCTATATGTACCCTTGTAGGCTCTTTTAATACTACATCGCCTCTAATACCTATCAACATATTTTAATCCTTAGCATCTATTTACCTCTTTATCAAAACAAACCAATCCCATATCCTCCGGATATCCTCCCATTTTGGCATTTATTTTAGCTAATTTATCTAGCTCTTTCTTATCTGGGGCATATTTTGTTGCCATATTGAAATCTAACTCTTTATCTTCATTTAATAATCCAAATCTTTTTAAATCATCTAATATGGCTCTGCTCATATCTGTAACTGATGATACTTTTACTATTTCGCATCTGGCATATCTATTAAGTGGAAATGAAGCTTCTGCAACTCTTAGAGTAATATCATCTCCGGGTATTTGCTGAGCTCCAAAGAGTGGTTTGCCTCCAACTTTGGCACTTTTAAAGCTTGGTATAAAGTTGCTCATATACTCAATGGCTCTTTTTGTTCTAATCTCAATATCCTTTTGTTGCCACCCTTTATCAATCATATCTATAAACTTTTTAGGCAATTTTGGCATAGAACTATCTTTTTGGCTTGAAGCTAAACCATCTTCAAAGAGAGTTATATCTTTTCTCATTCCATGAAGCTGAATATACCCTCCGCAATATGGGGTAAATTGTGCCATACCTTGCGGTGTGCCTCTTTGTCCGTGAAATATAATCTCAGGCAGTTTTATATCGTTACTTATACCTCTATCTTCCCATTTAGCAGTATATGCGGCTTTAAACTCTACCAATCTATTGGCTTTAATTCCTAGCATATCATCAATTTCACCGGTTCTAAATCCAGCAGCATTTATAATATAATCAAAATACTCCTCTTTATTGCCATATCTGACTATAAAACCACTACCATTTTTGGATATTGATTCTATTTTGGTATCTAAATGAAGCTTAATATTTTGGTAACTATTTAAAATCTCTTTCATAGCCGAAGATAACCTAAACATATTAAGCCCATACTCATTAACTACAATCAAAGGGTATTTAATAGCATCTTTATCTATGATTTTACTGGCTGCTACCACCCAATCTTTAGCACTTTTTGGATTTTTGTTAGGCTCTAACTTTGATAACTTTTCTACCTCACTACACTCAAAAACTTCAAAATAGTTATCTACTTCACCTAAAACTTTATTACTATCATCTTTTGCCACCAAAGAGGCATACTCATCTCTTAGCATATTTAATCTATCTAAGAGCCTTTTAGGATTATCCGGGTCATTGGTTGGAATTGTGATAATTGTGGCTCTCTTATCTACACAAAACGGGTATAATTTTGCAAACTCAATAGATTGCCTTAGAAGTTCTCTACACTGATTATCATCTATCTCCCTGTATAAATTACCTCCTGCGTGTAGATGGCAAAACGGAGGTCCGCTAATAAGTCTGTTTTTTTGCTCAAATAGTGTTACATCTAAGCCACTATTAGCAATAGATAAAGCTGCTGTGCTTCCAGCTACCCCTCCTCCAATTACTGCAATTTTACTCATTTTGCCTCCAAAATATCTAAAAGCTCTCTTATATCATCTATTACAATATCCGGATTATACTCACTGATTGGAGTATCATAATTGTATCCGTAAGTTACCCCAACTGATGTAACTTCTGCTGATTTGGCAGCTAATATATCATTTTTGGAATCTCCTACCATTACACTCTCTTTAAGTGTGCTATTTACTCTTTTTATAGCTTCAATCAAAGGCATAGGATCCGGTTTTTTAAGAGGTAAATCATCAGCACCAATTACTACATCAAAATATCTTTTTATATCCAACTCTTCTATAATTGGAGTAGTAAATTTAGATGGCTTATTGGTTACAATTGAGATTTTATAGCCTCTTTTCTTTAGAGTTTCAAGAGTCTCCAAGACTCCCTCAAATAACTTTGTCTTTTTGCATAAATTTGCTTGATAACACTCAAAAAATATCTCTAAAGCCTCATTAAAATACTCTTCATTTATGCTATTTGATATATCTTTACTTCTTGATAATGCTCTTTTTACCAATATTGAAGCTCCATTTCCTACCCAAGTTCTAACTGTATCTTCATCAAAACTATCCAAATTAAGCCTTTTTGCCATACAATTAAGAGCTGTGGTTAAATCCGGCACACTATCAATTAATGTCCCGTCCAAATCAAATATTAAATGATTTTTGTTTTCAAGTATCAAATTAAATCCTTTGAAAAATTTATAGATTGATACTATTTATATACTTAAAGAAAGGATAAAAAATATCTATTTGTATATTTTTGAGTAGTTATCGGAGAATATTCGGGGAGGCGAAAGCCTCCGCTGTGAGTGTTTTTTATTTGATTAGTTCAAATGGATTTTCTACAACTCTCTTTCTATCTACGATATAAGGAATTAGTGCCACTTGTCTGGCTCTTTTGATAGCACCTGTTACCATCTCCTGATGCTTCTTACAGTTGCCTGTCAATCTTCTTGGCATAATTTTGTATCTTTCAGATAGAGAGAATTTTAACATCTCCAAATCTTTGTAATCGATAAACTCAACTTTCTGCTCACAATATCGGCAGTATCTCTTTTTAAATTTTCTTCTTTCGGCCATTACAATTACTCCTAAAATGGTATTTCATCTTCATCTATATCTATCTCCGGCACACTCTCCTGCATTGGAGGAGTTGTGTTACGAGGAGGCTGTTGCTGTGGTGCAGGTTGGGAATAGCCTTGGTTTTGTGGAGCTTGTTGCTGTTGATAGTTACTGTTGCCACCACCGTATGAGCCTTGGTTCGAGCCATAATTAGACTGTGAGCCACCCATATCACCTCTGCTGTCCAACATCTGCATATTCTCTACCGTAATCGAGTGTCTGCTTCGCTTGGTGCCGTCTTGAGCCGTCCACTGCTCAAGCACGAGTCTGCCTTCTACAAGCACTTTGCTACCTTTTCGCAGATACTGATTGGCAATCTCGGCAGTGCGTCCAAAGAAAGTGAGGTCTATAAACATCACTTCCTCTTTTTGCTCACCGGAAGCACTTTTAAACTTTCTGTTTGTGGCTATCCCGGTCTTTCCTACAGCACTACCACTTGGTAGATATCTTAATTCGATATCTCTTGTAAGATTGCCTACTAGTATCACTCGATTATACATGATTTATCTCCGTAATATTACGCTTCTTCGCTTGGTGCTTGGGCACTCTCTTCAGCTTTGCTCTCATTTGATGCACCGCTTACTTTAGCGACCATCTTCTCATACTGAGCTATCTCTTTTTTGTTTGTATATTTTACGGTCATAAATCTGAGAATCTCTTCGTTGTATCTCAACTGTCTTTCAAGTTCGCTCACAGTATCACCGTTAGCTTTGAAATATACTACACAATAAAAGCCTCTCTCGTTTTTTTCGATAGGATAAGCGAGTTTTCTCATACCCATCTCATCAGTAGCCTGTAATTCACCGCTATTGTCAGCAATGATATTTTTTACACGGTCAATTTGACCTCTCATCTCTTCTTCTGTAAGAGTCGGCTTGATTACAAATAGTGTTTCGTAATGTTGCATCTTTGTCCTTCTTATGGTTTTATAGCCCGTCCTCACGGCAATCTACCGCCCAAAAACGAGCAAGAATTTTGGGAATGGTATTATATCAAAATAAAATTAAATTATTTTGCAGAAATTGACAACTTTTCGTATATATAATGAAAATGTTAAAATCATTCATATATTACATTTACCAATATATAATAAATTGGGGAATTATATAAAAAATATAATGCCCAATGCCCAATGCCCAATGCCCAATGCCCAATGCCCAATGCCCAATGCCCAATGCCCAATGCCCAATGCCCAACTCTGTTACCTTTTGTATCATACCATTTAACAAATCTTCTAAAAGATTATTACCAATACTAATAATTATTTATATTGTGATATACTCTTGATGTAAATCAATTCAATAAAGGAGTCATTGATGACTAAAAAACTAATTTCCCTACTTACCGTAATCGGTATAATGAGTGCGTTCGTTACTGGACTATATGCTGCTGAGGCACCTGCTAAGAAGAAAAAGCAGACGCCTCAAGGATTGTATCTTACTCCAAAAGAGGCTTATGACATGATCAAAGCCAACCCTGCAAAAGTGCTTTTTGTAGATGTAAGAACTCCAGAAGAACTCTATTTCGTAGGTCATGCTGACGGTATCGATAAAAATATCCCTTTCAAATATGTTGACTATACTCATACCAACAAAAAAGGTAAGGGTTTTGCAAGTGCAAAAAACAAGAACCTTGTTGCTGAGTTTG
This sequence comes from Nitratifractor sp., assembly GCA_015488535.1. Classification (GTDB taxonomy): domain Bacteria; phylum Campylobacterota; class Campylobacteria; order Campylobacterales; family Sulfurovaceae; genus Nitratifractor. The sequence continues at coordinate 16,596 of WFNP01000048.1, read as the reverse complement.
ACAAAGCTCTTAAAGAAAAAGGTCTTACAAAAGAGGATCCTGTAATCGTAATCTGCCGCTCAGGTGACAGAAGTGCTATGGCTGCAACTGAACTGTATAAAAACGGATATAAAAAAGCTTACACTATCATTACAGGAACAGAGGGTGACAAAGATAAAAAGACTCATAAAAGAACTGTAAACGGTTGGAAAAATGACGGTCTTCCTTGGAGCTACTCTTTCAATAAGAACTGGTTCCAGTATGAGAATCCTTTCTGCAATAAGTGATTGCTAAATCCTCTAAGAGTAGGCAGTAGCCTACTCTTTACCTACTCAAATAATTAAATTAAACTCTGAATTTTACTCAATAATCCAAAGAGTATAGTATCTTTATCAAATGTAATAGGCTCTTTGATTTTAAGTTCAGCACTCAATAACTCTTCAAATATAGCCAAATATTGAGATAGCTTAATTTTTACAGCAATTTGGGCCCTTTTTTGAGATATATGTTTAGGTAGATTTACACCTGTTATCTCTTTTGCATCGAATGTGCCGTGTATTCTGATATAGATATGGTATAGATATAAATTTGTTGTAAATCTCTGCAGAGCTCTAAGTATTGATATAGCATCTTCACCAGTTTCTAAAATCTTTTCTATTGCATCAATTACCGGCTTTTTATGAAAAATATCCATAAAGATATCATCCATTCCCGGTGGAATTGCAGAATATACAAGCATATCAATATCTTTAGTAGTGATACTTCTATTTAATATGGATAACTTTTCAAGCTCATTTACAGATAGTGCCAAATCATTATTAAGTAGTGTAAATAGATGAGATAGAGCATAACTATCTATATCCAAGCCCAATCTTTTTGCCTCTTGTTGTAAAATAGGCATAGCTTCTCTTTGGTTACTCTCAAAGAGTCTTACAAAAGCTGTGGAGTCTTTTTTGCTAAAACTTTTGGATAAATCGGCTATCTTTTTATACTCTGTATCAAAAACTACCATTAAGTAACTGTTGCTATCACTTGTGCAGTATGATATTAGTGTATCAAGCTCTTTTTTGGGAATTTTTTTATCTATGCGGATATATAAAAAGTTGGCATCACCAAAGAGTGAGCTTTGGGATAGATACTCTTTGGCTCTTTTGAAATCATACTCATCATTATACATTGATAACATACTCTCTTTTATATCAAGAGTATTGATATAGAGCTTTTTATATTTATTTATAAAATACTCATTATCCCCGTGAAGTGCCACAGCGTGAATTAGAGAGTTGCTAAGAAGTTTGTCAAATTCACGCATATACATAAAAATCCTTTGGTGTATTAGTATATTGGTGTATTAGTATATTGAAAATTTAACCAATAACTAATAACCAATAACCAATTACTAAATTAATTTACTTCTCCATCTATCTCAACCGGCTTATTTTCCACTCCAGCCAGTTTGGCAGCTCTTGCTTTGATATTTTTGATTGTAAATCCAAACTTTTTAAACAATTCACCAGCAGGTGCCGAAGCTCCAAATGTATCCATACCAAGCACATCATCAGCATATTTATAATACTCAATTGCTCTACTGGCTTCTACTGCCAATACTTTTGTATTTGGCTTAATTACAGCTTTTTTATAATCATCATCTTGCTCATCAAAGAGGTCAAAACATGGCACAGATACAATATTGGCATTTATTCCCATCTCTTCAAGAAAACACCCAGCTTTAAGACATGGCATCAACTCTGAACCACTTGCCATAATTGTAAGAGTAGCATTTTCTCTTTTTTTGACAATATAAGCACCCCTGCTTACATCACCAAAATCTTTTTGAGGTTTAAGCGTTTTTAGCTTTTGACGACTAAGCACAAACGCTTGTGGTTTATTTAATTTTAATGCACACTTCCACGCCTCTACATTTTCGGTAGCATCTGCCGGTCTCCATACATAAAAGTTTGGCAATGCTCTAAATTGGCTCAGATGCTCTATTGGCTCGTGAGTTGGTCCATCTTCTCCTACTCCAATACTGTCATGTGTCCATATAAAATAGTTGCTTATGTTGGAAAGAGCTGCAATTCTAACTGCCGGTTTTTGGTAATCACTAAATACAAAGAATGTAGCATTAAATGGGATAATAGTGCCATATAGTGCCATAGCATTTGTAATTGCTCCCATACTATGCTCTCTAATTCCAAAGTGGATATTTTTACCTTCTGGAAAGTCTCCCATATTTTTGAGTGTTGTCTTATTTGATGGAGACAAATCTGCACTACCACCTATAAATCCTGGTATTGCTTTGGCTATGGCATTTAGAATCTGTCCGTTGCTGTCTCTCGTTGCAATCTCTTTTGTTTCGCTGAAATCTGGCCACTGAATAGAATCAAAATCTGGCTCAAGAAGTCTTTTTAGTGCTTCATTCTGCTCAGCAAATGGAGCTTGTTTAAGCAGATGTTTCCACTCTCTTTCATACAAATCACCCTGCTCTACGGCACATCTAAATCTTAACATCACATCTTCTGGCACATAAAACTTCTCTTCAGGTGGGAAGCCAACTTTCTCTTTGGATACTTTAATCACCTCTTCACCAAGTGGAGCTCCGTGAGTTTCGTGGCTACCCTCCAAACCTACAGCTTTGCGTCCGATGATTGTATTTGCTACTATAATTGTAGGTTTATCAGACTCTTTTGCTTCAGTTATAGCTTTATCAACCTCATCATAGCAGTGTCCGTTTACTTTTATTACATTCCAATTTTGGGCTTCAAATCTCTTTTGTATATCTTCATCCCACGCTATTTTGGTATCACCTTCTATTGTGATAGAGTTTGAATCATAGATTAAAATCAAATCTTTTAGCCCAAGTCTTCCAGCCAATGCACACGCTTCGTAACTAATTCCCTCTTCAAGGTCTCCATCTCCACAGAAACAATATACTTTATGGTCTATGATTTTGCAATTTGGGCTATTTACTCTTCTTGCACTAAACTCTTTTGCCATTGCAAAACCAACAGCATTAGCTACTCCTTGCCCAAGAGGTCCGGTAGTAATCTCTACTCCGGCAGTGTGTCCATACTCCGGATGTCCTGGAGTTTTAGAATCAAGTTGTCTAAACTGCTTCAAATCCTCCATATCCAAATCATAACCCCAAAGATAGAGCAGTGAATATATAAGTCCGGTAGCATGACCACCAGAAAATACTACTCTATCTCTATTTAGCCACTTTGGATTTTTTGGATTGTGTTTGAGATGCTCACTTAATACTACTGCAATATCTGCAAGTCCCATAGGAGCACCGGGGTGTCCGCTGTTTGCTTTTTGTATCATATCCGCTGCCAGAAACCTGATAGTATCTGCCATCTTTTTACGCATTTCGTTAGACATTTATTTATCCTCTGCTAAAATTTTTTTGCAATGATATCCACTATCTACTTATATGCCTGTGGATATATGAAATTAAAAGCTCATTCAAACTATCTTTAAGCACTCTATCCATATTATCAAGTCTATTTAGTAACTCTTTTGCCAAATTGTTGGCATAATCTATTGAACCCTCTAATCCAAGTAGTTTAATGAAACTATTTTTATTCTCATCATGATGGGTTGGCTTACCTGCTTCATCTTCATTTTGAATAATATCAAGTATATCATCTTGCACTTGAAAAAGTAACCCCAACTCTATACCAAAATCGTATAACTTTTGTTGAGCATCTCTATCCATACCCACAATTACTGCACCCATTTGCATAGAAGCAGCTATCAATTTGGCAGTTTTGCAAATATGAAGCTCTTTAACCTGTGATAATTGAAGCTCTCTATTTTCATAATACAAATCTATTGCTTGACCCAATACCATACCCCCTACTCCGCCATTTACAGAGAGTAATTTTATCAATTCCACTTTTATATCATCTCTAAATGGAGATTTGGAAAGTATCTCAAAGGCATAAGTATTCAAAGCATCACCTATTAATATAGCCAAAGCCTCATCATATACAATATGTAGAGTCTCTTTACCCCTACGAAGAGGTGCATCATCCATAGCGGGTAAATCATCGTGGATTAGTGAATATGTATGAAATACTTCAACTGCCAATGCCGGATACATAGCAGATTCTACAAGCAGAGGCTTATAAGCTTCTACTATTGACAAAAGTAACTTTGGTCTAAATCTTTTGCCACCAGCCAAAAGCATATCTGCCAAAGCTTGATTATAATCTGGATGAAATGTATCCACCTTTGGAAGATTATTTTTTAAAAACTTCTCAAAATCTTGCATATTATCTCTTTGTTTGAGTATCTTAAAATCAAAAAAATTATATCCAATTTGGATAAAATAGAGTTACCAATATATTAAAAACAGGATAATCAATATGAATATATACAATTTTATCAAAAAAGTATCGGCAATAGGTGCTGTTACAGTATGGTTGATTTTACTATACAAAATTTTCAAAAGCGGAGGAGGATTTCATAACCAACTTCCCAAATGTCTCTTTGCGACAATGGGAATATTTACGATTTTGACACTCATATATAAAAGTGTAGAGTATCTTGAGGCACAAAAATTATCCAAATCTAAGATAGATACCGATAGCCAAAGAGAAGATAAAAGTGAATGAAATTACTAAAGGTGTATGCCACTTTTCAGAGAGTGATAATTTATCCTCTATGAAATTGCTCAGCACCATTGCCGGATAACTCATAAAAAGAATCATTACTATACTAAAAACCAGCGTCAAGACTATATCTATATGATTCATTTTATATCCACTCCATAGTAATTTTTTATAAACTTTTTCTCATTTTGATTTTTTAGCTTGACTATTTTTAAAACAGTGCCATTATTATCCAAAATTTCAAGAGTATTATTGGTAACTCTTAGATGAGTTTTTGCCCAATCTTTTTCCAATTCATTAAGTCTATGATAAAAATTTACAGCATCTGGCTCCTCTTTGAAGCTTGGGTTATCTTTTCGCTTGATTTTCAAACCACCCAAACCATTCTCTATGACAAACGGTGTATATTGACGCACAATAGGATAAATCCTCTTATCTCTGTGAGACGGTCTGCCCATTATAAAAGCAGATACTGTCAAAAATATCAAAATTCCAATAATGGCATATACCAATTTATTACTAAACATATTTAACTAAATCCTTTCTGATTCATACTTGTTTACCGCCCAAAGTATACCAAAAAGATATCATTGGTAAGTAGGCAATAGGCATTGGGCATTAGAAGATACTATTTTGTATAAGAATGAAACAAACAGTAAAAAATATCTAAAAAAATCAAATACTTAAATGTAAAAGTCTATTATACAAACTACAATATACTGAGGTGTTATAAAAAAATATTATAACCAATAACCAATAACCAATAACCAATAACCAATAACCAATAACCAATAACCAATAACCAATAACCAATAACCAATCCAACTTATCTTGATATCAATTAAGTGCGATTATAGTGTGAATAGATACACTTACAATAAATTTCAACTCTAAGGATAATAAAGATGATAGGTAAATTTTTTTATTTGGAGGGTGCTTATTTAATATTGGCTAGTATCATACTGCTTATTACACTATTTGTAACAACCCGTCCATTTATGTCAAAAGATGCTCCCAAAAAGGGATTGACTTGGGTATCATTAGTGTTGGCATTTTTTATTGGATTGCATTTTTATGTAACCACTTCAAGAATAGCAGAGGTTAAAAAAGCATTCAATGAGGGTAAAAGTGTCATATGTGAAAGCAGAATGATTAGAACAATGGCTCAATCTATAAAGATTCGTAAAGGGGTAGCTAATTGGAGAATAGAGGGGGATAATTTTGTATCTCCAAATTATACAAGACCATTTCATTTGGCTAGATGTATAGTTGATAAATATTAGCAAATCCATATGGTATAAATCTATTTTAACTCTCTCATAGTGAAATTTATATACCATATCATACAGCTAAAGTATAAGGAAATACAAAAATGAATAACAAAGAAAAATTAAAAAACCTCATAAATAATGAAATTATCGGTGATCTCGAAGAGGCTATAGATGAGATATTTCAAATGATTGAAAAAGAGAAGATGATATCTATAGCAGACAGACAAGAGCTTGAAGAGCTTCAGGAGATGCATGCCGAGTGTAGAGAGATTCTTATAGAGATAGAAAGCGGTGAGATGGATGATGACGAAGCCAAAGAGTTACTTGAAGAATTGATTGATATAAAAAGCGAAAAGTAATACTAAAAGCGAGACTCCAAGAGTTTCGCTCTCTTAAAACGGGACTATTTGATAGCAAGTAATTTGTCTATCTTATTTTGGTCAAAGCCACAAATCCATTGTGAGCCGATTAATACTACAGGCACACCTCTACATCCGTGTCTTTCGCAATCTTTTGCAGCTTTTCTGTCTTTGGTGATATCTATCTCTCTAAATTTGATTTTATGCTGTCTGAAATGATTTTTTGCTCTTGTACACCAGATACAGCTTGGTGATGTAAATAAAACTACGGTTTTTTGTCTCTTTTTCTCTTCTGACATATTTACCTCCTTTATAATTAGAAATTAGGCATTGGGCAATAGGCATTAAAAATATATAAAACTTAAAAAATAATACCTAATGCCAAAATTATTTTATAAAATAACCTCAATTTCTCTTGAATCAAGTTCTACTTTTTTAGCTTTACTGACTCTATCCTCTTGAAGTTTTACTCTAAGCTCATCATCAGTAAGAGCCAATATCTGTATAGCCATATATGCGGCATTTACAGCTCCTGCTTTACCAATCGCTACAGTGCCTACCGGCATACCTGCGGGCATCATCACTGTGCTAAGCAAGGCATCTTCACCTCTTAGCTCTCCACTTGCCATAGGCACACCGATTACCGGCTTGGTCGTAGCAGATGCTACTGCTCCAGCCAGGTGAGCAGCCATTCCGGCTGCTGCTATGAAAGCCTGAGCCCCTTTGGCTTCTGCACTTTTTATATACTCTTTTGTTCTTTCCGGTGAGCGGTGAGCTGAGGATATGATTATCTCATACGGCACTCCAAACTTTTTGAATGTCTCTTCACACTCTTTCATTACTTCATAATCACTTTTACTGCCTATTATTATCGATACAAATTTCAATTTTTATCCTTTTTCTCTTCTCTTCTTTGATATGCATGAGGGGCTTCATCTAAGCCTTTTTTAATTCTTGCCTCTTTGATACCTCTTCTGAGGATTGTATATGGAGGCAGTTTTGCGGGTGTAATTATATCATTTAAATCACCACTGTGAATACACTCAAACTTTTTACCTTTGATTGATTCAATCTTTTTGATTTTCATCCACCATTTGCCATCTTCGCCCATCCATATCGTGCCGTATTCATTATCTACTTCTTCCAATACGGCTCCTATTGGAAGCACAATTTCAAGAATATCTCCAACGCATGTTTTATCTTTACATTTCCAAGTAATACCCTCTTCACTCACAAGTGCAGCTACCTGATGAGTTCCTTCTTGAATAGTAAAACCTTTGGATTGAGTATCACTTCTCTCAAACGGTCTGGATATCAAATAGGCATCTGTAAAACCTCTGTTTTGTGTTGTGTGCAACTCTTTTTGATATCTCTCTTTATCAAACACTCCGGCATAGTAGTCATCTATGGCATTTCTATAAGCTCTAGTTACAATTCCTACATAATAGGGGGATTTTGTTCTGCCTTCTATCTTGAGAGAGTCTATCACACCGCTACCTATAATTTCGGCTATATGATCTGCCATATTCATATCTTTAGCATTCATTATATATGTGCCTATTTCACTCTCCTCTTCGAGTCTGAATGTAGTGCCACTCTCTGGATTGTGAGCATATATCTCATAAGGAAATCTGCAATCATTTGCACAGCTTCCCCTGTTTGGCACCCTACCTGTCTGAAGAGCAGATATCAGACACCTGCCACTGTATGCAAAACACATAGAGCCGTGTATAAATATCTCAAGTTCCAAATCCGGAAGCTCTTTTTTGATAGCTTCGCAATCTTTGAGACTAATCTCTCTGGCTGCAATAATTCTTTTTACACCCATATCATAATATACTGCTGCATCCATGGCATTCATTACATTTGCCTGAGTAGATAGATGTATCGGAATATCGGGAGCGATTTTGTGAGCCATTTTGACTACTCCAGGAGATGAGATAATGAGTGCGTCCGGATTGAGTTCTGCCATCTTGGCTATATGCTTCTCATACAGTTTCAGTTGAGAATTGAATGGAAAACCGTTGATAGTAACATATACCTTTTTACCCCTCTCATGTGCATACTCTATACCCTCAGCAAATGACTCCATATCAAACTCTTTGCCTGAGCGGATACGCAGTGAAAATGTGCTTGTCCCTCCATATACGGCATCAGCTCCGTAATTAATAGCAATTTTTAGTTTTTCCAAATTACCCGCCGGTGAAAGCAGTTCTATCTTATCCATCGTTTATAAACCTTGTGATTAATATTGAAGTGATTTTACTATAAAATGAGGCTAATTTTATTATAAATCTATAAAGATACAAAATAATGGCATCAGCCAACAGAGATTGGACAATCATAATGAAAAGCAAATTCAAATATTTTTTACTCACTCTTTGGACACTATCACTATCTGCACACAATTTACAAAATTACAAAGCTGTAAATTACTGTGGAACATATGATAATAAAAATATAACTGTCATCAGAGATTTTATAATAGATGGCAATAAAAGTCTGCTTGTTGTAGATAACAATAGTTTACAAACCAAAATAATCCCAAAAACAAGGATAACAAAAACAGAGTGTGATAACAATTCTGAATATAAAAAATTTTTGAAGTTATCACATCTTCCGCCCTATCCTCTCCAAAATGACGGTATTACCAATATCGGAAACGGTATCCATATAACAACAGATATGTGTCCGTCATCAAAAAAAGGGTATGAACAGAGACTATATATCGGATTGGCAAAATACTTGAAACGACCTGTGCCTGTTACGATATTTGTCAGCGGAAGATGGATAAAAAAACACCCAAAGGCATTTGATGAATTGCTTGATATGCAAAAAGATGGCAATCTCTCTATCACATGGGGCAACCACACATATAGACATATCTACCACCCGCACAAGAGTCTAAAACAAAACTTTGTCCTATCACCCGAAGAGAGATTTATTCCCGATATACTTGATTTGGAAAAACTTCTGATATCAAAAGGTTTGACTCCCTCCCTATTTTTCAGATTTCCAGGCTTGGTTTCTGATAAAAAAACGATAGAGGAGGTAGCCAAACTCGGACTCATCACAATCGGCAGTGATGCATGGCTGGCAAAAGGACAAAAACCCAAAAACGGCTCTATCATACTGGTACATGGTAATAAAAATGAGCCAAAGGGTGTGGATATTCTGCTAAAACTACTAAAAATAAACTTTCCTTATGCTACTTCAATAGCATTTCATAAAAATCATAATCGCTAAAATACCGCCATCCGAAAAAATAAACTAAACAGGAGAAAGAAATGGCAGTAATTGGCGTAACAAAATTGGAAGCACTTTTTAGAGATGCAGCATCACTTGATATCAAAAAAGGTCATGCAAAAGAGATCACAGATATCGTAGAAGCAAAGCTTTTAGATTTACTGATAGCAGCTGAGAGAAATGCAAATATGAATGGTAGAGATGTGATTATGGAATCAGATCTTCCTGTTACAAAAGGTTTGCAAGAGTCTATCATTCAATTTAAAAAGCTTGAGAGTGAGCTTGAGCTAAAAGATATTTTAGACTATCTAACAACTGTGCCACCACTAAAATATCCACTATCAGCTGATTTAGAGGCAAAACTTCCAGAGGTAACTGGAGCATTGTTATATGTTTTGGCAAAAATTATAAAAATCGTTGATGGTAATGATAGAGCAGTTGATCATGATAGTATCAACAAAGCCAAAGAGATTATGGATTTGACTCTATAATTCTTGTTAAGAGGGAGATTATCTCTCTCTTATCTATCTTGTATTTCTTTTTATTATAGATATTATTTTGTAACTTCTCTATCCAAATAGCAATCTCTCTATTATCGCTATATGGTAGCAGTAGTTGATATAACTCTTTATCACTCTTAGCACTTTTTATGGCTATCTCAATATCACTCTTTTTTCTTTTGAGACTTTTATATACCTTTTGTAATATAGTAGTAATTAAGCCACCAAATATTATCAGCAATATATAAATTAGCCATTTTTTTAGAGCAAAACTATCTATTACATCTATATCAATAGCTTTAGTCTCAAGCACTTCAACTGTATTGGTGGTGCTATTTAGATATTTGATTTTAAATGGTGGTATTTGAAAATCTTTATCTGAAGAGTAACCTATTTTTTGTATCCATTTGCCAATATATGCCCCATTTATCACTTTGGTTTCAAGCTTTATTGATGATGGGAAGATGGTAGCATCTTTCATTTTTGGATTAAATGGAGGAATTAAAGATAAATCCCCTCTGCCTTTGATTGTAATTGTTAGAGTAATTGGCTCATTTGGCTTTGTTTGAGTTTTATCTACTTTGGCTTTTAATTTTACATCTCCTGCAAAGAGTGCATCTTTTGGGAGTTTTTTTACAATAACTGTTATTTTAGGAGTTTTATACTCTTTTGGCACAGCCAAATAACTGCTCTTATTAATTCTATAAATAACTACTCTTTGGGGAGGAATAATCAGTTTGCCAATCTTTTTGGGTTTAAGCAGCCAAATAGAGCGATATCTATATACCCCCTTTTTAGGTGAAGTGATATTACTATCTAACTTTTTAATCTCAAAATCTTTTGCCTCAAAGCCTCTACTCTCAAGCCGTATTGCACTTTTATTGCTATCACTATCAAAACTTAGCTTTGCAACAATTAGCTCACTCTCATAAATTTTAGTAGATGATAAATCTATTTTTAGACTCTCAGCCGATAAAAATATAGATAATAAAAATAAAATATAGATTAATCTAAACATTAAAAATCCTTACTGTTTATCGGTATCAAAAGAGTATCCAAACTCTTTTGCTCCATTTTTCTATCCCAATATCTAAATGATATACTCTCTTTGGATTTGCCATATCCAGAGGTTGGGTTTTTGCCTATATGCTTTATATGGCTTATATCTTTATTAGTTGATGATAGATGATTGGCGATATTTCCACCCTCTTGCCACAATCCATCAATAGTGGCAGTCAAATTTATATCTTTTAATTTTGTATCAAATACCCTATCTGGATTATCTTTGCCTTTTCTTATCGGTTTTAGAGTAGCTTTTTTATCCTCTTTTATAATTATTTTTTGAATTTTTAATATAGTTTGGATGTTATATTTTATATCTTCATCTCTACCAAATTTCAAAGCATTTTTATAGGCTCTTAGGGCTTCATCCAATCTTCCAAGCTTAACTAAAGTATTACCCATATCGTAATATCTTATATAATTTAGTTTTGGATTTGTAATAGATTTTAGAATATTTAGCGTTTGGGAGTATCTATCCTCTTTATATAAAGAGTATGCAATATTTAGTTTTATCTCATCAGTTATATTTTGAATCTTTAGATACTCTCTTATTGCATTGTCATAATATTGATGAGATAAGTAATATTTGGCTTTGATTAAATATATACTATCCATAATAGAAGCTCTTAGAGTAAGTGTAAAAAGAAGTATCAATAATAACCTCATCTACTTGCCTTGATAAAGGGATATGCTTTTGCCAAGAGTAAAAAGAGTATTGAAACAACTATAAATATAAATAGAAATCCTCTATCCCCCTCTTTTACTTTATCCACAGATATATAAGTGCTATTTAGAGCATCTTTGAGCCTTTGCCACCCCTCTACCCCATCGACAAATGAGCCAAATACCCCACCTGTGAGTGAAGCAATATTGGCTAAATTTGTATCAAGATAACTAATTACCACTTTGCCACTGCTATCTTCTAAAAAAGTGCCGTCATCTTTGGGTATGACTCCACCTTTTAGTGAAGATATAGCATATACAGATATTGGCACTTTTATATTTTTGATTTTATCCAACTCATTGATATCTAATTTTGAGGCTGTAAATAGAACTATTTTTGGCTCTTTGTATCTTTGTAATATTTTGGCTGTATATTTGAGTGTATCTATCATAGCATCTGAATTTTTATTTAGTTTTACTTTTAGATGCTCTATTTTACTCTCCAAGGCTTTTTTATCACCGGTTGGTGGAGAGATTAAATATATTTGATTATCAAATGCCATTAGTGCAATATCATAACGGTTTATAGATTCATCGATTAACTCTTTTGCTCTACTTAACTGATACTCAAAGCGATTTGGAGGTATATCTTTGACCCTCATATTTTGGGAAATATCCATCACAATTGCCAAGGCTTTATCTTTTAGACTCTTTTTGGTTATATAACTGTTTGGATAAAAGATAGCCAAAAGGGCAAACAGTATAGATATTAATAAAATTTTCTTCTCTTTTATTTGAAATAGTAAAACTATCATCAAAACAGTAGCTAATATCAAAGGATATCTATATATCGGCTTTATGGTTTTGACTCTTTTTTTAATATTTTTACTGCTTTGTAGCAGATTGATTGTATCATATATAGATTTTAATTGATTGGAAGATTTAGCAGTAAATACCCTATCTTTGCTACCGGCTAATTGCTCTAAGATACTTTTTTTATAATCACTCCCAACACCTACGGCAAAGAGTGTTATATTTTTGCTTTTTAATTTTGCTTTTGCTACCTCTAAGGGCATATCTTTGATTGTATCTATACCATCAGTTAGCAGTATGATACTCTTTTGTCTATTTGAATTATCAAACAGAGTTGCCCCAAGATACAAAGCTTCATAAAGTGCGGTATCCCTACCCCCTGCTACCCCTGCTTTTAGTGATTTGATTATACTCTTAACTGCTTTTATATCACTGCTAAGAGCAGAGGCAATATATGCTCTATCTCCAAATACCACCAACCCTACTCTGTCATCTTCTCTCTTATCCAAAAATCTAAGCAGTATCTTTTTGGCTACTTCAAATCTGTTATCTTCTCTCATAGATGCACTACTATCAAGTAGCAGTAAAATATCTCTGCTACTCTTTTGAGCAACCTCTACACTCCCCTCTTTGATTGGGTATGATATAGATAAAAGCAGCAAGAAAAAAATCAAAGGGTATAAAAATCTATCAATAGATAGTGATTTGCTACTTACTCTTTTTAGCATCTCAAAATTGCCAAATATCCTCTTGTTGCCAAATTTTGAGAGTAGATATATAAATATTGGATATATAAAAAATAGCAACAATACCCAAGGGTATAAAAGCCCTATACTCATACTCTGTATCTCCCAAGCTCTAAGGCTTTTTTTAATATTGGGTATGGATTGCTACTCGTATAAAGTGGAGCAAATATAATATCCTCTTGCTTAGCTTTTTCTTGCCAAAATCTATCAATTGCTCTTAACTCATTTTGATATCTTTTTAGCATTGATTTATCAATATTGCTATATATTGAGCTGTTATCAAAAGGATTTATCAATATATTGCCATTTAATGAAGCAGGATACTCTTCTGCTTCTTCTCTGATTTGGATTAATATAACCTCATTTTTATATGATAGCATCTCAATATCTGCTATCTCAAAAAAGTCTGAAATAACAAATATCAAACTCCTCTTTTTCAATATAGCTGATACCTCATCAAAAGCTTTTTTTAGTGTAGCTCTTTTACCATAGAGATTTATATTTTTGAGTCTATCATATACAATTTTTGCCAATTTATCACCCTTGTATCCGGATATATATTGGCTATCATCATCACTATATATCAAAGCTGATACTCTATCTCCTCTATTATCGGCACTGTATGAAAGAGAGGTTATAATCTCAATAGCAAGTGAATGCTTACTCCTTACATCACCTCCAAGCATAGAAGCAGAAGCTGTATATAATATAGTTACATCAACTCTTCTTTTATCGTGGTATAGATTGATTTTTGGAGTTCCGCTTTTGGCGGTGGCTTTATAGTTTAGATGCCTGACATCTCCACCGCTATACTCACCAATTTCAGCAAACTCTTCACCATCTCCATATAAGGGGCTATTTTCTACTCCATACCCAAAGCTAAACAGTTTTTTTCGGCTTTTGTAAATTATCTCTTCAAAGCTTATATCTATCACGGTGCTGGTATCTTAGAAATGATTGCTTTTATTATATCGCTACTATCCAATCTCTTTGCTATGGCTTTGTATGATGGCTTGATTCTATGAGCCAATACCCCAAAAGAGGCTATTGCCACATCAGATGGTGTTACAAAATCTCTACCCCTTATCCACGCATAAGCCCTGCTACTAGCATAGAGGTCAATTATACCCCTCGTCCCTGCTCCATGCTCTATAAATTCACTCAAATCATCTATATTATACTTTTTAGGATATCTTGTAGCTTGAACAATATCAGCCATATACTCCAATATCTTTTCATCTACAAATACCTCTTGAAGCTCACTTTTTAGCTTATTGAAGCTATCCATATCCAAAAGCTGTTTAGGTTTGTCAAAGCCTCTGTTATTTACTATCTTGGCTATTTGCATCTCTTCATTTTTGGAGTTGTAATCTAGCACTATCTTCATCATAAATCTATCAAGCGAAGCCTCAGGCAACTCAAAAGTCCCCTCTTGCTCCAAAGGATTTGCCGTAGCCAGTACCATAAAGGGAGTTGGTAATTTAAAACTCTCTTGAGCTATGGTTACCTGTCTTTCTGCCATAGCTTCAAGCAGTGCCGATTGCACCTTGGCTCCTGCTCTATTTATCTCATCAGCCAATATTATATTGGCAAAAATCGGACCTTTTCTCACTATGAAACTATTATCTTTCAAATCCAACACCTCTGAGCCTGTAATATCAGAAGGCAATAAATCCGGAGTAAATTGCACTCTTTTGAAACTAAATCCAAGTATAGAAGATAGTGCCTTCACCGCCGTAGTCTTAGCCACCCCCGGAGGTCCCTCGATATACAAATGTCCCCCGCTAAAGAGTGCTACCAACATAGCATCTATTAAATTATCATGCCCAATGATACTCTTTTGCATCTGGGTTTTTATTTGTTGAATCATTTATAATTCCTTGCTTGGAGTGGCTTATCTTTTTTGAAATATTATAGCACTATTTGTTTTGAAGGATAGGAGAATAATATACTTTAAGATATTAATAGAGTGCAAATCTATTAGTATCACTTGAACTCTATTCCTTTAAGTGTTCCTTTAAAAAATATCAGGAGAGCTTCGCTATAATGTTCTTTGAATAAGTGGTCAGACAATAACATTAGTAAGGGATACTTAAATGCAGAATGGGAATAGAAAGTTAAAAAAATTATTTAATGGTGATAGAATATTTAATGTCCCAAAATATCAAAGAGCATATGCTTGGAGAGATGAAAATTTAGAATATTTCTTAGATGATCTAATCAATCAACGAGGTGAGAAGGATTATTTTCTTGGAACATTATTATTTCATCAAAAAGGCAATAGGGGTGAATATGAAATTATAGATATTGTTGATGGACAACAAAGGCTAACTACAATTATTATTTTTATGAAAGTAATTATAGACTTGCTTAAACATAAAGAATCAAAATTAATCACAAATAAAACTTATTATAGATACATTTATGATGGTGAAAATTATAAATTAGAATTAGAAAATGAGGATAGTTCTTTTTTGCACAATACAATTTTTAATGATAATGAAATTAATTTTGAAACACCTTCTCAAAAAAGATTAACAGAGGCAAAACAATATTTTAAAAAAGAGCTGTCAAAATTTGATAAGAAAATTCTTGAAAAACTTTTTACGACATTAGTAAACTCAGATGTTATGATTTATATTGTAGATAAAATTTCAGATGCGACACAAATTTTTGAACTATTGAATGATAGAGGAAGAAAATTAACAAATTTAGAGGGTATCAAAAGTTTTTTAATGTATAAAATAGGGTGTCTAAATCTTAAAGGTGACGGAGAACAATCTATAAATATTATTCAAGATAATTTTTCATCAATTTATAGATTAATTGAAAAATATAGTTTAAATGAAAATGATTTACTAAGATACCATACTATCGCATTTGAAAAATCAAAAACAGATGATTATGATAGTCCTGAAAAATTTATTAAAAGCAAAATAAATAAATTATTTTTAAAAGATGAAAATGATAAAAAAATTAAAAATGAAATTATAGAATATGTAGATAGATTAAAAAGTAGTTTTGACATTTTTAATTCTTTACATTATCAAGACCGTTGCCCGATGATGGATAATTTAGCAATGATAGGTAGAGTAAGACCATTTTATCCATTAATAATGTATATTTATAAAAAACAAAAAGATGACTTATGTATATTTATTAGTGATTTGGTTAAATTTACATTTAGGGCAACATTAATAGGATTACGAAATGATAATGAAGGATTTTATAAATATATTAGGAAAAAAGAAGATTTTAAAGATTTATTTAAATGGGTTATTGATGAGAATTGGTGGAATATCAATAAAAGAGTAGATGAAGTTTTAACTTATAGAAATTTT
>WFNP01000047.1 GCA_015488535.1 Nitratifractor sp. | reverse complement strand
GTAAAATACTATTTTTTTATTGCAATAGATGATAATAAACTAAAACTTGATTATCAAAATCTAAAAACTACTAATTCCTATAAATATAATCTATTTGACAGTGTATATAAAAATAGAGATAAAATACCAATTATGCAAACTTTTTGTGAATATAGATTTTTTGATTTTAAACTATTGCACTTTGGTGAGAGTTTGAGTATCTAATATTAATTGTTTAGATATTTGATAAGCTAATAGATGGTTATCAGCTATACATATCATCTTATCTGTCTCATTGTTTAAGATAAAAAGGTATATATTTCATAGTATTATAAGAGAGTGAGGAGAGTAAATGCAAGATATTGCCAATGAGTTTAAGCCTCTAATTGAGCAAATTTCAAAAGATTTAAAAGGTAAAGAGGAGATTATCAAAAAGACAGTAGCCACATTTTTTGCAGGTGGGCATCTGTTGCTTGAAGATATTCCAGGTGTTGGCAAGACAACATTAGCTAAGAGTTTTGCTTCATCTTTAGGGTTGGAGTTTTCAAGAGTGCAATTTACTGCTGATATGCTTCCAAGTGATATTATTGGGGTCAATTACTTTGATGTAAATGAGGCTAAATTTATATTTAAAAAAGGTCCAATATTTACCCAGTTTCTTTTGGCTGATGAGATAAACCGCTCTATGCCCAAAACTCAATCAGCTCTTCTTGAAGCGATGGAAGAGGGAAAAGTAACTATTGATGGTATAAGCTATCCCTTGCCAAAGCCATTTTTTGTAATGGCTACCCAAAACCCGTATGAAGAAAAAGGCACCTTTGCTCTGCCTCACTCTCAGCTTGATAGATTTTTATGCTCATTTTCGATTGGATATCCAAATAGAGAGTCTGAAAGAGAGATATTAAAAGGCTTGATAGAAGAAAAAGAGAATAAAAAAGTTGTGATGTCATTAGAGCAGATTGAGGATATTATGCAGAGTGTAAAAGAGGTAAAATTATCTGATAGTATGCTTGATATTTTGCAAGAGGTTATATCATTTACCCGTGAGAGTGGAATATTTAGATATGGATTATCCACAAGGGGAGCTTTGGCATTGGCTGCTATGACTCGCTCATGGGCAAGGTTGCACGGTAGAGATTACGCCATAGCTGATGATATGCTATCAATATTAGCTGATGTCTGTTATCATAGACTTAGCTTTTTAGAGGGAGAGACTACACCAAAAAGAATATATGATGAAATTACCTCACATATTTCGTTACAGATATAGACAAATCAGACAAAGAGCTACCAAATTTAGTCTGCTTGTAACTCTGCTTCTGTTTGGACTGTTTTTTGAAGCCTATATGCACAATTTCAATTTGGTATATATTACTCTCTTTTTTGTATTTGCTTTGGCTTTTAGTGCCGGTCCGTTTGGAATGAGAAATATAAAAGCGATTAAATTAAACTTTGCCGGATGTGGCAGATTGTTTGCAAAAAAAGAGGGTATTTGTAAAATAAAGGTTCAAAACAGTGCCTCATATCCGGTATGGGATATAGAAGTGTTTGCCGATATCTCAAGCGATTATTTAGGTAAAATTGAAGCCCACAAAATCAAAGTAGCTAATATTAAAGTATTCCCACAAAAAAGAGGAAAATTTAGACTAAAAGAGTGTTATGCCCAAAGCAGATTCCCTCTATATACAGTTAGATTTCAAAACTATATCCAAAATGAGTGTGAAGCTATTGTTTATCCAAATCCAAAGGGAAAAAGCCTAGATGAGTATTTAAATATTAGATTGGATCTAATAGGTGAAGAGGGGGATTTTGATGGTATATCTTCAAGTGATGGCAAAATTTCAGCCTCTAGGATTCACTGGGCGTCAGTAGCAAAGGGTGAAATTTCTCAAAAGATATTTGAAAAGAGTATCAAAAATCAAGAGTTACTATTTGATTATGATAGATTAAAAGGTGATAAAGAGGATAGATTATCCCAACTTACACTATGGGTATTGGAGTGTGAAAGAAAAGAGCTTGATTTTGAGATAATCTTAGGCTCTAATAGATTTAATAGCAAGGAGGTGGGAGTTGAAAAAATTCTTCAAACATTGGCTCTTTACTGATAAAAAGCTCTCACCTCAGCAACTGCTTGATATAGGCTATCTGGTGGTATCTTTGCCACTTATTGCAGTGATAAAATTGCCTATGATTATATATTTGTTGTTCTTTTTTATACTTATATTTAGAGATAAAAAATTATCAAATATAGCCTTAGTTGGAGTAGCTCTTTTTGGGCTGTTTATGATAATACTCTCTTTGTTTGGTGAATTAAATTTAGCCGGATTATCAAGACTAAAAATATTTGTAGAGGCTATATTGTATCTATTGATTTTGGCTGTAACTTTGCAAAGATTGACTAAAAATATCAACTTTTACCAAATCATATCCCCTATTTTAATATTGGCTATATCTCTGTTTTTCTTTGACTCTATTGCTATGCTTTTATATGTAGTATTTGAGATATTTATCCTTTTGTGGCTAATACTTGCCTTTACAATGGGGGCTGGATTTAAAGAATCACTCAATATGGCAATTAGGATGTATCTATTATCTTTGCCTTGGGTGATAGTGCTATTTATATTTTTCCCTCGTATCTCATTTGAGCACGCAAGTTATGGATTTAGAGGTGATGGCATTTTTAGAGCCGGTCATGATGGCACAATGTTTACTGATGATAGAGCTATGAGAGTGCTATCTAAGAGGGTAGTGATGGAAGTATCATTCAAAGATAAACAAATTCCACCATCAAATAGATTATATTTTAGAGGCTCTGTTCTCTATCAAAAAAGGGGTAATAGATGGTTGCCACTGCCGGTATATCTAAAAAGAGCATTCTCTCCATCTCAAATAGCACCAAAAGATAGCTATGATTATGCCAAAGACAAAATAGAATATAATGTAGTATTGTATCCAACATATAAAAGATGGATATATATGTTAGACCTTCCAATAAAAGCTCCAATAGGTGGTTATATAGATGCCGATTTTAGTGTAACTTATAAAGGTGGCGTTAGAGATAAGCTAAGTTATAATGCCACATCAGCCCTAAATTATAGATATGGCAAAGTAATTAGAAGAGTTATCTTAGGTGAAGCCTTGAAAGCTAATAAAAATTTAGCTCCAAAGACATATCAAAAAGCCAAAGAGATTAAAAAGAAGTTTAAAAATCCAAAAGATAGATTAAAAGCAATAATAGAGTTTTTCAAATCTCAAAAGTTAGTATATTCTACCTCTCCAAAAGGTTTGGATAAAAAAAGAGTTACAGATAGCTTCTTATTCAAATCAAAGCAGGGCTATTGTGTCCATTTTGCCGATGCTTTTACTTTGATGAGCAGATTTGTGGGTATTCCAGCCAGGATTGTAACCGGATATAGAGGATTTAGTCAAAATAGTATTAAAAATTATCTATTAATTAGGGAGATGGATGCCCATGCGTGGGTTGAGGTATATATAGATAAAAGTTGGCTCAGGATAGACCCAAGCCTTTTGGCATCTTCTTCAATTCAAGATTCATCAGTGCAGATAGTCAATAATAAAAAAGAGCCTCTAATACAGACTCAAAATACAAACAGAGCTACACTATACTATCTGTATATTAAATACACTATTGAGAGTTGGATACTCAATTACAGCCACTATCGTCAAATGACACTGCTAAATAGATTTAAAAGCGATACAAAATTTGCTCTAATTTTTGTATTGAGTCTAATTGGCATAGTAGTTTTAATCATACTTTTATATATATACTTTACAAAAACACCTTGCAAAGATATAGGAGTTTGTGAAATATCACCACTACTTAAAAAGTTAGCTAAAAGAGGCTTTGTTAAAGGTGAGCAAGAGAGCATTTCAGCACTACTAAAAAGATATGCCAGTAGCTTGGATGATGATTCAATAATTAGGCAAATTGATGAGCTTTATATTAGATGTAGATATGATGATGATATCAAAGCGTGTAAGCAATTGAGAGAGAAAATTAAAGAGATTAAATAGAACTCTTTTTATAAGCAGAGAGTCTCATAAATATCCTTCGTAAAGATATAACTATACAGTAATTGGATATAATCTAACCAAAAATATCTTAAAGTGAGTAGAAGAATGAGTGAGTTTTATATACCTAAAAAGAGTCCTTATGACCCGGATGAATTGGGACATTTTGGCATATTTGGCGGAAGATATGTGCCAGAGACACTTATGCCTGTATTAGAAGAGTTAAAAAGAGATTATGAAGCTGTCAGATTTGATAGAGATTTTTGGGCTGAGGTCGATTACTATTATAAAAATTATGTAGGCAGACCAAGCAGTCTGTATTTTGCTGAGAATTTATCCAAAGAGTTAAATGCTAAAATTTATCTAAAAAGAGAAGACCTCAATCATACCGGAGCTCATAAAATAAACCATACCGTAGCTCAGGCAATTTTAGCCAAAAGACTGGGCAAAAAGAAGATAATCGCAGAAACTGGAGCAGGACAACACGGGGTAGCTACTGCGACAGTTGCGGCACTCTTTGGCTTGGAGTGTGAAATTTTTATGGGTGCTAAAGATGTGGCAAGACAAGAGCTGAATGTTTTTAGAATGAAATTGCTCGGAGCCAAAGTCCATGCGGTGCAGAGTGGCTCAAAGACGCTGAAAGATGCTATGAATGATGCTATCAGACATTGGGTAACAAATGCAAGAGATACATTTTATGTAATTGGCACCGTAGCAGGACCTCATCCATATCCTATGATGATAAGAGATATCCAAAGTATCATAGGCTGGGAAGCAAAATCTCAAATACTAAAAGCTGAGGGAAGATTACCGGATAAAGTTATAGCTTGTATTGGAGGAGGCTCTAATGCCATTGGTATATTTAACCACTTTTTGGAAGATAAAGAGGTTGAGTGTATCGGAATAGAAGCAGGAGGCTTAGGGCTTGACAGCAAACACGGAGCAAGTTTAGCTAAAGGCTCTCCGGGGGTATTGCATGGTCAGATGAGTTATCTACTTCAAGATGAAGATGGTCAAATCCTTGAAGCTCACTCTATATCAGCTGGACTTGATTATCCCGGAATTGGACCGGAACACGCTTATCTGAAAGAGCAGGGTGTTGTAAAATATGATAATATCACAGATAAAGAGGCTCTTGATGCTTTTGTATGGCTGTCTCAAAAAGAGGGAATCATTCCGGCATTTGAAAGTTCTCACGCCGTAGCGTATCTGAAAAAGATGCCAAAAGATGAGGTAGAAGGCAGAGTAATTCTTGTAAATGTATCAGGCAGGGGTGATAAAGATATGATACAGGCTAAAGAGATGTTGTCATTTGGTGGGGCTGAGTAATTTTTGTCAGTTGGCTTTAGTTTTTTAGAGTATGGGGCTTTAGCCCCACATATTAACTAACGCGAGTCTCTGATAAGAGACAAGTATAATATTTGTCTATCAAATTGCTATAGATATGAAGTTGAAAACTGATGTTACACATATTACTTAAAACAACTATAATTTATAATGCAATTTATTCGGAGGCAGGACTTCAGTCCTGCACAATACGGGGTTAAAACCCCGCCTCCTATGCTATATCGTTCAATATAATTTTATCTGCGTAAGGTCAGTTAAAAATTTAGCTTTTTAGAGTGATTAGAGCTTAAACTAGACTCGCGTTAACTATATAGACTTACTCAAATCCACATTTACAGTCTCTTTGTCATTTACCTCTATCTCTTTGGCTATTCTTATATTGACAGGGGAGTCATAACCACACTCTTGAGAGCATCTTACTACACCTATTAGGTAATATTTTCCTGATGGCACACCATAAAATGAGAAGTGACCGAGGGTATCAGATGTAGTAAATTTAAGATAATTAAAGAGTCTTGGATCGGCTTTGTCCATCTTTTTGCCATTGAGATAACTCTCTTGATACCACTGTCTGGAGTAGCTTGTGACAGGATTTAGATATAGTCTTACCTGTTTGCCTATAATTTTGTTTCCATAGGCATCTTTTAGATATATACTTCCTTTTACTGTGCCTTCTCCTATTTGACTCAATCTTTTATACTCTTCTACAGGAAATGGTATTCTAGCTACTCTACTCTCTCCTACAGGGGTGGCATTCAAATCGGATACATCTACTGAGCTTTGCTGTTGCTGTTCACCTGTCCCTCCAGGCAGTGATGGAAGCACAAGCTCTTGATGGACACATCCTGTCAATGAGAAAATAAGCACTGATACCGTCATACTCTTTATCATAAATCTACACATAATCTTCTCCTATTTTAATATTATTTACCAAGGCAAAACTCTCCAAACATTCTATCCAACATCTCTTCATTATCGTATGGATTGGTTATTTTACCTATCTTTTCTGCTGCCTCTTTTAAATGATAGCTGAAAAATTCCAACTCTCCATCTTCAAGAGGAGTAATAGACAACTCTATCTCTGATGCACACTCTTTGACTGCATCTATCTGTCTTTGGGATATGAGCATCAAATCCTCTTCTGTGCTGTAACTATCCAAAATATCTTTTAATCTCTCTATCAAAGGCTCAAAATCATCTTTTGTGCTTATTTTTACAGGATTATATTTTTCAAAAGCGGATATATCTATTTTATGTTTCAAATCAGATTTATTCAGTGCTACAATAATATTTTTATCTATATTTTCCAAATGCTTCAATATCTTTTTGTCTTCATTATCCAACTCTTGGCTTATATCAAACAGTGCTACGATGATATCAGCACTCTTTAATGTATCTATAGAACGGGCTACTCCAATCTCTTCTATTTTGTCTTTGGCTTCACGAATACCTGCTGTGTCTATAACTCTGACGATATGAGAACCTATCCTTATCCTCTCTTCAATAGTATCTCTGGTGGTCCCGGCTATATCGCTGACTATAGCTCTGTCATAGCTAAGCAGTGCATTTAAAAGAGAGCTTTTCCCTACATTTGGTTTGCCAATAAAAGCTATACTGAAACCCTCTATCAAGCCTTTTCTTCTCTCACTGCTTTGGATTGTCTTAGTGAGAATATTTTTAAGGTTTTGAAGTTTTGTTTTCAGACTCTCTATAATATCATCTGGTATATCTTCTTCGGCATAATCAATCATTACTTCGGAGTATGCCAGTGCATGAAGTATCTTTTCTCTGATATTATTTACAAATATCCCAACTTCGCCTTTGAGCTGTTTGGCGAGTATTCTGGCTGCATCTACACTCTTGGCTTCTATGAGCTTGGCGATGGCTTCAGCTTCACTCATATCTATTTTACCATTTAAAAAAGCTCTTCTTGTAAATTCACCCGGCTCAGCCAATCTGGCTCCTGCTTCTATGGTAGCAGATAGTATTTCAGAGGCTATCAAATCTCCGCCGTGACATTGAAACTCTACTACATCTTCACCTGTATAACTGTTTGGAGATTTGAAGTAAATGACGATACCTCTGTCTATGAGACTGTTTTCTTTGTCATAAAGCGATGAGAGTATTGCCTCTCTTGGAGTGAAAGAGTCTATTGTTTTATTTGTGATTTTTGAGGCTATATCAAGAGCATTCTCTCCGCTAACCCTTACGATAGATATAGATGAGCTACCACCTGATGTGGCAGTAGCTGTTATTGTGTTTTTTGTCATTTCCTGATACATTTTCAATTATAGTTGATAAAATCATTTACTATTATATATCTTTTGTTATCAATACGGTTTTTTTTCATAGCTACATATTTGTTTGGAAATCTTTTTCTCAACTGTTCAAGAGCTATTTGGGCCAATATTCCATCAAGAGGTTTTGTTCGTCCCCAACCCTCCTGCTCTACATGTTCTACTACAGGTTGGATATAGTTTTTTATCATCTCTTCCTGAGACTGTAAAAATCTTGCTATCTCCAGTTTGATATATAGATTATAGTTTTGGTTTATCCAGTTGAAAAGAAGATAAGACAGAGCATTATATCTGTAGCCCTCTTTACCTATCAAAAGAGCCGCATCTTCACCATCTATAAATATATATGCAGTATTATCCTCTACATCTACTTCAACCGTATCTATATCAAAACAGAGTGATTCTATGAGTTTTTTCAAATGAGTTTCAATCTCTTTTGCTACTTCACTGCTGTTTATTTGAGTTTTTTTACTCTCTGTCTCTTTGTTACTTTCGACTACTTTTTTATCTTTTGTGGTTTCACTGCTTTCTGTAAAAAAACTCTTTAGTATTTCATCTTGATTTTCTGCATCGTTATTATCAGATACTACTTCATCTGATATCTCTTTAGTATCAGTTTCTGTCTGTTTTACTTCTGTTTCTGTATCATTTTTGATAGTCTCATCTTTTTCTGTTTTATTCTCTATTGTTTCAGCTTTGGTAGTATCTTTTTGAATATCTTTTTTTATATCGGCAATTATAATCGCCTTTTTTGCAAATAGTCCCAATACCCCTTTGGTAGGGTATTGTATTATTTCATACTCAAGTTCGGTAATAGAGCATCCGAACTCTTTACATGCAATATCGTATGCTTCTTCAAGTCTGTCTGCTTCAAATTTTTTCATAATTTATCTACTCCGTTTTCTTTTTTGCTGCTGAGGCTGCTTTAACTTTCATTTTATATTTTTCATATGCATGGTTTATATAGTATTGCTGTGCAATAGATAGTATATTGTTTGTCAGCCAGTAAAGCACCAATCCTGACGGGAATGTAAGGAAGAAGAATGTCATAATTACAGGGAACCATTTAAATATCTTCTGCTGCAGAGGGTCAGTCATATTGTTTGGCGTAATATGTTGCTGTATAAACATAGTAACACCCATTAAAATAGGCAGTATGAAATATGGATCTTGTCTTGAGAGGTCATGTATCCACAATATCCATGGAGCCCCTTGAAGCTCATCAGCATTTAACAATACTCTGTATAGTGCGAAAAATACCGGAATCTGCAACAGCATAGGCAGACATCCACCCATTGGATTGGCACCGTTCTTTTTATAGAGTTCCATCATTTGCTGATTCATCTTGGCAGGATCTTTACCGTATTTCTCTTTTATCTCTTTCATTTTTGGAGCGAGGTCTTTAAGCTTTTGCATAGACATCATACCTTTGTATGAGAGAGGGAAAAGCACAAGTTTTACAAGCAGTGTAAACAACACAATAGCCCATCCCCAGTTGCCCACAAAATTATAGATAGAGAGCATAATGGCAAAGAATGGTTTGGATAGGAATGTAAACCAACCAAACTCTATCGCATCTGTAAGTCTTGGGTCAAGCTTTTTAAACAGTTTCCACTCTTTGGCACCTATATATCCGTTTAGTTTTAATTCGCCTTTGCTATCTACAAAAGGAACAGGGTCATGGTTACTGTCAGGCATAACTACTACATTGTATGGCTGTTTGAAATTGTAAAACAGTGATGCATAGTATCTGTCAAATGATGATACTATATTAATATTATTAAATTTTTGAACCTCTTTTGCTTTGCCATCTTCGATAGTAGTAATTATACCTTTTGCATCTCTTACCAAAGAGCCTCTAACTATAAGATATCTGGATTTGTCAGCCATAGGTCTGTGACCTACTGTAATAAAATACTCTTTGGCACCTGTTACGGAAGTATCTATATCATAGTGTCCATCTGGATAAAATGTAAGTTTTTTGACAAATGTAACATCACCCAACTTCTGTGTAAGCGTGAGGAGTGAAGGAGAGTTCGTTGCGTTTAACTCTTTTGTAGATGCAGTATAAGATGTCTTAAAAGCTTTTTCATTCAATGTAGCATCAGCAAATCTTACTTCCAGGGGCATAGTCTTGCTTCTGTCTATCAAATCCAGTTTTTTTCCATTTTTGTCTCTGTATTTGTCATCAGCCAGTATTGCACTGTTGATTCTACCTAGTTTGTCTATGCTCAGAGTATATCTTTTTGTCTGAATAGTAGAGATAATATCTTGCTTATTGATACCAGGAGCTGTTTTGGTAGATACAGAAGCTGTAGGTGTAGCTATTTTGTCTGCTGTTTGTGCATTTTTTATATCTACACTCGGAGCTGATGTAGCATTTTTTTCATTTTTGACTATTGTTTGATTTGGTTTTGCCTTTGGGAAAAGGTAACTAAATCCTATTAATACACTGAATGACAGCACAATAGCTATCAGTAATCGTTTGTTCATATCCATCTGTTCCAAAATACAACCTTTTATTTTAATGTAGTTTTTATATATTGAGACGCGATTATACCTTTTTTTGGTTAAGGAGATGGTGTATAAAGCCTCTCACCATAATATAAACTCTTTTAGATATCTAACTCATAGTGCTGTTGGGCAAAAGTTCTATTGATAAACCAGTAGTTCATATTATCATCCGTAGCCAAATAACCTGCCATTTTATTTGATTTGCCTTTATGCATTGCCAACTCTATATCATCATCACTGATACTTATATCTTTGCCATCTATACCATCTTCGAGTATTTCTCTCAAATCTTTGTAGCTGATTGGTGTGAGATTTACAAACTCTCGTTTTCGTTGGACTCTTTTAAATTTGAATGGATTGTTATAATCTCTGATATATTTTATGGCATTTATATAGCTTTTGGGATTGATATCGGCATTTTTGTATGCTATATCCATAGCCGTGCCATGGTCAACACTCGTGCGGAGTATAGGTAGATTTAGTGATACATTGATACTCTCATCAAAATATAGAGCCTTTAGAGGTGCCAACCCCTGATCATGATACATTGCTATATAGTATCTGTATTTTTTACGCATAGATGGTATAAATGCCACATCAGGCACAAGTGGACCATTAAATATATTCTCTTCTTTGTTTGCCTCTTCTATGGCTTTGCTTATGATAATCTCTTCATCTCCAAGGACGCCTCCATCTCCTGCATGAGGATTGAGTGCCAATACTCCTACCCGCTCAGGATTTACCTCTTTTTTGAAATTGAGCATAAATTCAATTAATTTACCTTTGTTTATGGCTTTGGGAACATAACTGAGTGGCACATGCTCTGTATATAGTGCTACAAACAGTTCATCACATCCCAACATCATAATGGCTTCTTTGTTGAAAAAGCTTCTTAAAGCATCTGTATGACCTTTGTATGGGATATTTGCCATCTCCCATGCTTTTTTGTGTATAGGAAGAGTGCAGAGTGCATCAGTCTCTGCGTTTTTTGTAAGCTCTACAGCTTTTTTGAATGATGCAAAGGAATATGCACCGGCTTTTGCAGATATTTTGGAAGGGGTGATTTCAAACCCTTCTGCACCATCAAGGCATACTGTTTTGAAATTTTTTGGCAAATCCATCCCCAGTATATCACATGCCTGATAGAGCATATAATCATCAATCACATACAAAGGCTCTACATACTTTGATATTGTTGTATGGTTTTTTAATGCCAACTCTATACCGATACCGTTTAAATCTCCTACTGATACAGCTACTTTTTTTCTAAGTTTCATACTCTTTTTATCGCCTCTTTCATATCTGTAATTGCCTTTTCCAATCCTGTGAATACGGAACGGGCTATGATACTTTGTCCTATATTCAACTCTTGGATACTCTCTATCTCAGCTATGGCTGATACATTTTGATAATTGAGTCCATGTCCTGCGGCTACTTTTATATGTAATCCTCTTGCATGTTCGCATATCTCATTGAGATTTTCTATCTCACTGTTTAGCATCTTTTTAAGTGTAGCTCTGTCAAGCTCAAGCTCTTTGACAGAGTGGGGTGTATCAGCCAAATTGCTGTATAGCATCGCATATATATTGGCATATTTTCCTGTATGAAACTCTACCCACCCCACACCCAACTCTTTGGCTTTGAGCAAAGATACGGGATTTGGGTCTATAAACAGAGATACTTCAACTTCTGCTTCGTGCAGTCTTTTTATGACACTTTTTAATTTCTCAAAACCGCTTTCTACATCTAGTCCGCCTTCGGTTGTAATCTCTTCTCTTTTTTCCGGCACAATTGTCGCTCTCATAGGTCTGTTGGCTACTACAAAATCTATAATCTCATCATTTACGGCACACTCCAGATTTACAGGCAGAGGGGAGTGTCTGATGATAAATTTGGCATCTGTGTCATTGATATGCCGTCTGTCCTCTCTAAGATGTATAGTGATTTGCTCAGCACCTGCTCTTTGGCATATTCCTATAGCCTGTATCGGGTCAGGGTCATTTACTTTTCTGGCTTCTCTCAAGACCGCTATATGGTCAATATTGACTCCAAGTTTTATATCTTTGCTTTTCATATCGACTCCTTACAGATTTGATGATGATTATAACCAATATTGTGATAAAATCATTGAAAAATTTTGAGGATGGCAAATGTCAAAAAGAGAGATTAAAAAAGCAGTATTAGCCTATTCTGGCGGATTGGATACCAGTATTATTTTAAAATGGCTACAAGATGAGTATGGATGTGAAGTAGTTACATTTACAGCTGATTTGGGTCAGGGTGAAGAGGTAGAACCTGCCAGACAAAAGGCACTTGATTTGGGTATAAAGCCTGAAAATATCTTCATTGAAGATTTGAGAGAAGAGTTTGTAAGAGATTTTGTATTTCCTATGTTTAGAGCAAATGCTATATATGAGGGTGAATATCTGCTTGGCACATCAATAGCCAGACCGTTGATTGCCAAAAAGCAGATAGAGATAGCTCATAAAGTAGGAGCTGATGCAGTCGCTCACGGAGCTACAGGCAAGGGTAATGATCAGGTAAGATTTGAGCTTGGTTATTTGGGGCTTGATCCGGATATTGCCGTAATTGCTCCATGGAGAGAGTGGGATCTTAACAGTAGAGAGAAGCTACTTGCCTATGCTCAAGAGCATGGTATCAAGATAGAGAAAAAGGGTAAAAAATCTCCATACTCCATGGATGCCAATTTACTACATATCTCTTATGAGGGTCAAATACTTGAAGATCCTTCAGCAGAGCCGGAAGAGGATATGTGGCTGTGGACAAACTCTCCAGAAGAGGCACCTGATACTCCAGAATATATCACTATCAGCTACAAAAACGGAGACCCTGTAGCAATAAATGGTGAAGAGATGAGTCCGGCTACAATTTTAAAAACTCTTAATGAATACGGAAACAAACACGGTATCGGTAGAATAGATATCGTAGAAAACAGATATGTAGGTATGAAAGCAAGAGGTTGTTATGAGACACCGGGCGGAACTATTATGCTAAAAGCCCACAGAGCAATAGAGTCTATCACACTCGACAGAGAAGAGGCACATATGAAAGATGAGATGATGCCAAAGTATGCTTCTTTGATATACAACGGTTACTGGTGGTCGCCTGAAAGAGAGATGCTTCAGGCTGCTATTGACAGAACCCAAAGATTTGTAGAAGGAGATGTAAGACTCAAGCTATACAAAGGTAATGTAACAGTAGTAGGCAGAAGCTCTGAAAAATCCCTATACTCTGAAGAGCACAGCACATTTGAGGAAGATGAGGTATATAACCAAAAAGATGCCGAAGGCTTCATCAGACTAAATGCTTTGAGATTTATTATTGAGGGCAAAAAACAGCCTGAGAGAAGAAAATAAAAAATTTCTAATTATCTCGGAGGTGAGGCTTTAGCCTCACATATTAAGAGGTGTTATTACAGTTTTCTATAAAGTCAGTTAAACTTTTTTTATGCGAGGTTGAAACCTAGTCTCCTAAAATATATAACTCCTATTTAATCATCACAATGATTGATTTTTACTGTCTCATTTATTCCCATATGTTTTTTATTTTTCCAGCATGAACAATACTCCACAAAACCGTGTTTGCCACTATATTTGACTGCATACATGGCAATATCTGCGTATCGTTTGAGCATAAATTCATCTGTGGTATCTTCAGGAAAATAGCTAATACCTATACTTGCTGAGATATTTTTTATATTTTTGCGAGGTCCATAGGGCAGACTAAGAGTTTTGCAGATTTTTTCACTCAATTCTCTTACACCATTTTTATTTTTGAAACTTATTACTACAAACTCATCTCCGCCAAGTCTTGCAACAAAATCACTATTGTCTATAGTGTATTTTAAACGCTCTGCAATCTCTTTGAGTACTGCATCTCCTATATCATGACCATAATTGTCATTTACATCTTTGAAACCATCTATATCGATAAATAGTAGTGCAAAAGGGATATTTTTACTCATAAATTTTTTGATTTCTATTTCAAAAGATAAGCGGTTTGGGATATTTGTAAGAGAGTCTATTTTAGATTTCATTTCTAAAAACTGTAACAGTTTGGATAGTTCTTTGTTTTCTTTGATAAGTTTATTTATAATGATGGCTACAAAAGATGGAATAATGGTAACTGATATCATCATATATATTATCATATATGGATGTTGATGCCAAAATGTATTTGAAAAATATATAACAGACAATGACATAAGAGAGACAGCTATGGTAAATATAAGATTTTTTTCTCCAAATCTTATGAGATTGCCTATTGCTATCCATAGATATAAAAGATTGAATATAAATCCATAATATCCCAGATAGTTTATGATGGCAGTAGTGCCTATGATATCTATAGTTGCCATTATATATCGTCTGATTTTTATAAATTTTTGAGTATATCTTTTTATAAAGACAAAATATGTAACAGTGATAATAGTGTATATGATATATATGATATTCAGTTTTGTAATATCCAGCTTTAATACTATATTACAATATGTAAGAACAGGAGCTAAAAATATAATATATCCAAATCTTGTATATGACTGCTTCAGCTCTTCGGCTATTCTCACCCTCTCCGTTCCGTCTAATTCCATATTGTGCCTTTGTTTCTTGTATAATTATCAAGATAGTATGCTCTTCATACTCTCTTTTATACTCTCAGGGGAGAATTGTTTATCTTTGTCTTTATAAAATATAGCCGGCAGATAATCCCATAGAAAATAAAATATCCATACCATTGGATAAAATATTTTATACTCCAGTTCAAAACTTTTATAACTGTAATATCTCTTAAACCACTCTATAGCAGAAGCAGATTGGTTATGGACCAGAAGAAGCTGTATAGAGAAGACAAACCCCCATACTATATAGGTCATAACAGTTACAATAATACCGGCATATATACCATAGAGTGATATAGCCATAGCCATAAACAGAGCCATAAACAGAGCAAAAGACCTAAATCCCAAATGAGCCGCAATGACAACTATGGAAAATACCATTATTAAAGCTGTCAATATTCCCATAGCCTCTATATAATCCATCTCTTCACTAAATGAAGGACTACTGTAAGCTCCTGCCAACAGTATCGCAAAACCGGCTATCAGCGTGGCTATATATATCAGTAGCTCTCTATTCATCAACAGTACCTATATCATATAGTTTTGCCAAAGATTTGACATCGGCTTCTCTATGTAGCCACTCTTTATACAACTGTCGCATCTCCTTGCTTCCGCCCTTTTGTAAAATATGCTCTTTGTATCCTTTTGCCTTTTGCTTATCAAATGAGCCTTCACTGTTTATACATGCAAAGAATGCATCAGCACTTAATACTTCTGCCCATTTGTAGCTATAGTATCCGGCTGCATATCCTCCGGCAAAAATATGTGCAAAACCGTGCTGAAATCTGTTGTATGAAGGCGGTTTGAGTGTGCCGCAATACTCTCTTACCTCATCTAAAAGTTTCTGCACCTCATCTGCCTGATACAAGCCGGTATGGAGTTTGAAATCAAACAGAGCAAACTCCAGCTGTCTTAGCATCGCCATAGCCGACTGGAAGTTTTTGGCATTTTTTATTTTATTTAGGAGTTCATCATCTATCTCTTCTCCTGTTTTATAATGAATGGCAAATCTTTTGAGTATGCTTTTTTCATAAGCAAAATTTTCCAAAAACTGACTGGGGAACTCCACCACATCCCATGCTACGCCGTTGATACCGCTGACAGAGTGTTCTTTGACTTTGCTAAACAGATGATGTATGGCATGTCCCATCTCATGAAACAGGGTTACTACATCATCATGTCTTAGCAGACTTGGCTGTTCAGAGCTTTGGGCAGGGAAATTTGCCACTACAAAGGCACTTGGCAGATGCTGTCTGTTTTGAGTGTCTGTGAAGTGTGTCTCCCAGTCATGCATCCATGCTCCGCCTCTTTTGCTCTCTCTTGCTTCCAAATCAAAATATATTCTGCCGGCAATTTTGTCATTTTCGTAAATATCAAAAACTTTGACGCTATCATGCCAGACAGGAGCAGATACCTCTTCAAATCTTACATCAAAGAGTTCGGATACGATATCGAGTAAGCCATTTAATACTCTGTCTCTTTCAAAATAGGGTTTTGTCTGGGCTTCATCATAATCAAAGAGTCTCTTTTTCAATTTTTCTGAATAGTATGCCACATCATAACTCTTCAAATCCTCTATATTATCCATCTCTTTGGCAAACTCTGCCAACTCTTGCAGCTCTTTTTTGCCTTGCTCTCTTGATACCTCCACCAGAGATTTCAAAAAGTTTATAACACTTGAGACATCTTTTGCATCTTTTGTCTGCAAAGAGTAGTCAGAAAAAGAGTCAAATCCCAAAATTTTGGCTTTTTCATCACGAAGAGACAGAATTTCATCTATCACTTGGGCATTATCGGGGGCTCTTGTGGTATATGCTTTGTATATTTTTTCTCTCAATTCTCTATTGGGACCGTAAGTGATATATGCTATATAGTCCGGAATTTGAAGTGTAAATCTATATTTAATCTCTCCGTTTTCTTCAAATTTGACTCTGTTTAATTCAC
The DNA here is from genome assembly GCA_015488535.1 of Nitratifractor sp. GTDB lineage: Bacteria > Campylobacterota > Campylobacteria > Campylobacterales > Sulfurovaceae > Nitratifractor. Next base: position 38,068 of record WFNP01000047.1, on the reverse strand, counting down.
TCTTTGGCATATCTTTTACATCTTCGGGATTATCTATTATCATCTCCCATGCATTTGTGGCATCGAGAAGATTTTGACTGAATTTGTTTGAGAGTTCACTGAGTCTTAAATCTATCTCTTCGATTCTTTTTTTCTTTTCATCTGATAATTCGGCACCGGATAGGACAAAATCTCTAAGCTCATTTGAGAGAACCTTTTGCTTCTGCTCATCATCACTCTTTATTGATTTGAGCTTTTCATACAGAGCTTTGTTTTGGGATATCTCACTGTGAAATTTACTCAGCAGAGGTATGCACTGTTCATAAGCTCTCTGTGTCTTTTCGCAATTCATTGTGCTGTTTAGATGAGAGAGCGGAGTAAACATAAGACTCCTTTGCTCATCCATATCTTCCATAGGCTTTATGATATCGTCATACTCTTGGCTTTTTGAATTTGCCAACTTCTCTATCTCTTTTTGTTGCTTGTTTAGCAACTCTTCTAATTTTGATGGAAAATTATCCAAATCATCTATTGTCAAATCAAACTCTTTGAACATAATATATACCTTCTTCACATATAAAAATTTATAAGAATTGTAGCATATTGAATATATGCTGTATTCTATAGAATAACTGAGCTTACGCAAATAAAACAATATTCTAAAAATAATCATAAATATTCTGACTTTTATATTATTTCAAGTAATATGCATAACATCAGTTATTAAATTGCTGATATCATTATATAAAATTTAATTGAGAGGTTTTAATCTATGAAAACTAAATTCAGAATAGCTACTATGGCTTATCTTATACTGCTGGGAGTTACACTCGGAGCAGTTTTGTTTGCCGGAGCAGTTACTGCACCTGTGATATTCAATGCGGGTAAATATATAGGAGAGGGTGTGCTGACGCACTATCAAGAGGGTCTGTTGATGACACAAAATTTCAAGATGCTCTCTTATTTGATAAATGTTGTGATGATTTCTGTATTTCTCTATGAGGGATATAAATACAAGATGTTTGAAAGAGACAAACTTACTACAGCATCTGCACTGCTTGTGATTATGACAGGGGCTTTGTTTAATTTTTATTATCTTCCTGATATACTGGATATGCAGTTGGCAGGTCCGGCTATGACAGCATCAGAGCAGTTTGTCAATACGCACAAAGGCAGTGAGCTTGATTTCAAAATTATGGCTTTGGCTATTTTGGTATTGATAATACAGAATATGAGAAAAGCGTGTAAATAGTAATATTATGTCTGATTTAGAGCATCCATTTGCCCCGATACTCTTTAGGGATACTCAGATTTTGATACTTGGGACATTTCCGAGTATCAAATCATTTGAAAACAGTTTTTATTATGCCCATCCCCGCAATCAGTTTTGGAAAATACTCTCTGATATCACAGGATATCCTGTCACTATCAAAGAGCAGAAAATTTGGCTGCTAAAGCAGATGAAATGGGGATTGTGGGATATGGTAAAAAGTTGCAACAGAGACAATTCACTTGATACATCTTTGAAATCTATAGAGGTAAATGATATTTCATCTTTGCTAAATGAGTATCCAACTATCCAAAAGATAGCTTTTACAGGCAAAAAAGCACAGCAACTGTATCATAAATCATTCCCAAATTTGGATATTGAAACGATATATCTGCCATCACCATCACCTGCATTTGCTTCGATGAAGTATGAAGATAAAAGAGATGAGTATAAAAGATTGTTGATTGATAGTATGAACGGTTTGATATGAGAGAGAGTGTTTTACTTTTGGTTACGCTGATGATATCAATCAGCGGATTGGTATATGAGCTACTTGAGGGGACTGTCTCAAGCTACTTTCTGGGTGATTCGGTTTATCACTTTTCGCTTGTCATAGGTATATTTATGAGTGCCATGGGAATTGGAGCATGGGCATCACGGTATATCAGAGGCGATATAGTCAAAGCTTTTATATATATTCAGTTATCTCTGGCTCTTATCGGTGGATTTAGTGCTGCTGTTTTATTTTATGCATTTGCCGTTTTGGAGAGTTATGATATCTCTTTGTATATCGAGACGGTAGCTATAGGTGTATTGATAGGTATGGAGATACCGTTGATTATTAGGATACTTCAGCAAAGATATGAGCTGAAGATGAATATATCCAATGTATTAACTGCTGATTATATCGGTGCATTGGTAGCATCTATACTCTTTCCGGTATTTTTTCTGCCTCATTTGGGCTTGATAGAGACTGCTCTGTTTTTCGGTGCCTTGAACGCTTTTTGTGCTTTACTGGTCTGGAGAGTATTTCGCAAAAGAGTTGATAAAAAAATACTCTATATCATTATCTCTGTATTTTTTATTATTTTTGCAGGATGGATGAGAGTATCTCTGTTTACATCATATATTCAATACAAACTCTATAATGATAATGTAATTTTCTCACACAATACACCTTATCAGAATATTACCGTTACAGGTAGCAAAGGGAGAATAAAATTATTTATAAACGGTGCATTGCAATTTGATTCCATAGATGAATACAGATATCATGAAGCTCTTATACATCCGGCAATGTCGGCAGTATTTAAGCGGGATAATATACTCGTAATAGGCGGAGGTGACGGTTTGGCACTCAGAGAGATACTGAAATATCCTGATGTCAAGAGTGTTACACTGGTAGATATAGACCCTGAGATGACGAAACTGTTTTCTACAAACAGACTTTTGAGAAATTTAAACAAAGACTCTTTTTTAGACAAGAGAGTAAAAGTCATACACAAAGATGCATGGAAATTTTTAGAGATGAGCAAGAGCCTATATAATGTGATAGTTGTAGATTTGCCAGACCCAAACAACCCTTCATTGGGCAGATTATACAGCCGAAAATTTTATACTATGATTTTAAATCATCTCTCAAAAGGCGGTGTAAGTGTAGTGCAATCTACTTCACCTCTGTTTGCAAGAAAAGCATTTTGGTGTATAGTGCATACCGTTGAGGCTACAAAGGCTGTAACATTGCCATATCATACATATGTACCCAGCTTTGGAGAGTGGGGATATACACTGTTTGGCAATATGCCTTTTGAGTTTGATTTTTCAAAGTTACCAAAAGATTTGAAATATTTTTCTGCCAAAGAGTTTGATATTATGCAACATTTTCCAAAAGATATGAGTAAGACAGATACAAAAGTCAATACAATATTTGAACATCCTTTGCTCAAATATTATAATAAAGGCTGGGAGAAGTGGTATCGTTAAATTGATATATATATCAAAAAGGGGTGGAATTTACTCATACTTTAATAAAAAGCACATTATTTGGTATCTTTTTCAGACTCTAAAGATATAATTTGTAAAAGTGTGAAAAAAGGAGCAGATATATGGCGGTTGTGTTAAGTGAAGATGAGAAAAGACTTGTATTGAGTGCCAAAAAAAAGGGCTTTAAAGGTTTGAGTCCTCAGGAAAAAGATGCGGTATTAAAATACAAAAAAATATTGGCACAAAACAAGCAAAAGTCAGCCAAACCCAAAGAGAGTAAAGAAAAACCAAAAGAGCATAAAGAATCATTTACTATAGAGGATAAACGCCTCCTTATGAGTGCCAAAAAAAAGGGAATGAAAGGACTCACTCCCGAAGAGAAAAAAGCGGTATTAAAATACAAAAAACTCTTGCAGGAGCAGAAGTCATATACAAAGAGTGCCAAAGCAGAAGCCAAAAGCACTAAAACTCACAAAATTAAAGATACATCATCTGAGAAACTGCCTGTAATAAAAGAGCAGATTCCGGATAATCAGGCAGTCAAAAAAGAGCATTTCTCCAAATTCAAAGGTAAAAAAATAATGATTGTCGAAGATAATTTGATAAATAGAAAAATGCTTGATGCGATTTTAAAGGGTACCGGTATAGATGTGGTATTTGCCGAAAATGGCAAAATAGCTCTGCAATATCTCTCCAAAGGTATGAAATTTGATTTGGTATTGATGGATATAGAGATGCCTGAACTTGATGGTTTGAGTGCTACAAAAAAAATACGAAAGAGTAAACATTTTGCATCACTGCCAATAGTGGCACTTACCTCTTCTACCAAAAAAGAAGATATTGTCAAGATTTTAAAATCCGGAATGAATGGTTATATATTCAAACCTGTTGCACTGGGCAGATTATATAATGCATTTAGACTGTTTATGGCAAGGAGATAAGATTATGAGATTTATTATTTTTAGTATATTACTGGCTGTGACATCTGTATATGCCAAATATGATGGAGTTTCACTTCTGGCTCTATCCTGGCACAACGCTTTTTGTGTGAAACATCAAAACAGAAAAGAGTGCCGTCCTATGTATAATCTTGGGGCCAATCATTTGGTGTTGCACGGTTTGTGGCCGGAGCATAAACAATACTGCTCGGTTTCTGAGGATTTGATAGCAAAAGACAAACACAGAAGATGGAGAGCTTTGCCTCCTATAAAGTATCCTCTCTCTTTGCGTAAAGATATGCTCAGATATATGCCCGGAGTTCTATCTGCACTGGACAGGCATGAGTGGATCAAACATGGCACATGCTACTCAAGTGATCCTGTAGAGTTTTTTTCTGATGCTGTATCTTTGAGTAAAGAGGCGGACAACTCTATGCTGGGTGAGTATCTCAGAGCCAATATCGGTGGCACAGTGACTCTTTATAATATCAAAAAGATATTTGAAAAATCATTTGGTAAAGGCAGTGCCAAAAAGATATCTATGAAGTGTAGAGATGGAATGATTACAGAGTTTAGAATTATGCTCAGAGGCTCAGGAGATAGTCTCAAAAAGCTCTTGAAAAAAGCTCCGTCAAATCATTCCAGAAGCTGTAAAAAGGGTATAGTAGCCAGATAAATCTCAAAAATACAAAAGGTAATTTTATGGATAGTAGTGGGACTAAAGTCCTACCACAGATAAAGATTGCTTAATATAGTTTTATGTGCGTAATATCAGTAATTAAACTAAAATCAAAAATATTACGACTCAAATATCTATTTCCAGTCTGCACCTATAGCTTCGCTGATGTGACTGTAGCCGTCTCTTTTTAGATATTTTATCAATCCCTCATTTATCTCTTTGATTAATGAGGGTCCTTTGTATATCAGCATTGAAAATACCTGCACAAGTGAAGCACCGGCTTTGATTCTACGATAAGCCTCTTCGGCACTGTCTATTCCTCCTACAGATATCAAGAGAGTTTTATCATGAAACTCTTTTCCTATCTCTTTGAAGAGATTGTATGATTTCTCTTTGAGCAGTTTTCCGCTGATACCTCCGAAATCTTTGGCATTGGGTGTGAGTGAATAATCTATCGTAGTATTTGTAGCTATGATGCCACTAGCACCTGCTGATACTGCACATTTACACAAAGACAAAGCTGTATCAACCGGCATATCAGGAGCTATTTTTAGCAGTATAGGCTTGTTTGTGATACTTTTTCCTATTCTGAAAACCTCATTTATAAAATTCTCATTTTGCAAATCTCTCAATCCCGGAGTATTTGGAGATGAGATATTTATTACAATATAATCACCATAATCTCTAAATGCCTTAAATAGTGTCTCATAATCATTCAATGCTTCATTTTCGGGAGTAACTTTGTTTTTGCCGATATTTACTCCCACCGGATAATCAAAAAATTTGAGTTTTTTCATCTTTTGTATCAGGTAGTAACTGCCTTTGTTGTTAAATCCCATGGCATTTTGGATAGATTGCTCTTCTACGAGTCTAAACAGTCTTGGTTTGGGATTACCCGGTTGTGGTCTTGGTGTAACGGTGCCTACTTCAGTAAATCCGAATCCAAGAGCCGGCATTGCTTTGATATATTCACCATTTTTATCAAATCCTGCCCCCAGACCTACAGGGTTTGAAACAACTCTTCCAAAGATATGTTGATGCAGGATTTTATCATCTATAAAATATCTATCTATCAGCATATTTTGCACAGGAGGGCATAATGCAATGGCTTTCAGACCTATACCGGCAAGTGTATGAGCTGTTTCAGGCTCAAATTTGAACATAATTGATTTTAAGTTATCATAACTGCAAATTGACATTTTGTCTCCAATATTAAAATAGTAGTAAAATTATTGTATTTTATCCTATATATAATAAATACTTTTCTATTTCATCATAATAGCACTGATAAATCTTCCTGTGCAACCTCTCTCTTTACGATATGAAAAAAACTCTTTACTGTTACACGAAGTGCATATAGAAGACAGCTCAATATTTGTCTCTTTTAAACCACTCTCTATCAGCTGAGCTTTATTTATACTTTTTAAGTCAAGCATATAGTGTGTATCAGATTTTTTGACTACACTCTCTTTGTAGTTTGTAAATTTAGAAGCTACAAAATTATCCACCTCATAACAGCACCCGCCTATTGCAGGGGCTATGAGTGCTACTATATCAGATGGATTACATTTATATTTTTTTTGCATATATTTTACTGTTTTTGCGACAATATTTTTCTCACTGCCTCTCCATCCGGCATGGACAGCAGATATTACTCTGTTTTTAGGGTCATACATCAAAACAGGTACACAATCAGCAGTGAGTATTGTCAGCACTACTTCCTCAATAGCAGTAACTATTGCATCAGCCTCTATATTCTCATCGAGCTTTTGCCAACCTCTGTCTGTTTTAGAGGTGATATCTATTATCTTATCTTCGTGTACCTGAGAAACCGATACAAAAGATGCTGTTTGTGGAAAATATTTTTCCAAAAGTTTTCTATTTTTTCTGATGATATCCAGATTTTCTCCTGTATGCATCGCCAATGAGCCAAGATATGGCAGATTGGGATTTTTTAGAGTTGTACAGGCCAAGAGTTTGTTAAAGTTTTCAAATATTTTATATTTTATACACTCCATATATATTCTCCTCTTATGATATATGATATTATGCCCGATTTATGAATAGTAATAATAATAATGATAGAATTACGGAACTTTAAACAAAGGATTATATATTGTGAGTGAGTGGGATTGGAAAGATGTCAGCGAATATTTTCGTTCTCTGCCTAAAAAATTTGATTACCTTTTGATAATTCAAATCATACCTCTGTTGGTAATATCTTCCATACTTGTCAAAGAGATAAATCCCGCACTGTTTCACAAACAGCTTATATATTATGTAGTCGGTGCAATAGGCTTCACTGTTGCGGCCTTTATACCGTGGTCAAAAATTTTGTGGTGGTTTGCACCTTTGAGTTACTTTATCAATATATTGTTGCTTCTTGCAGTAGATATTGCAGGTAAAAAGATTTTGGGTGCCAGAAGATGGTTGGAGATTCCAGGTACCGGATTGACTGTTCAACCTTCTGAATTTATCAAAATAAGTGTAGTATTGATGTTGGCATATCTTATTCAAAGAAAACCACCTTCAGAAGAGGGTTATGGATTTGTTATGTTTGCCAAATTATCGGCAGTTATTATGATACCTTTTTTACTGATAGCCAAAGAGCCTGATTTGGGGACAGCATTGGTCTTACTCTTGACAGGTTTTGGAATACTCTTTTATGTAGGAGTCAAGTGGAGGGTATGGCTGACTGTATTGATAATAGCTTCAGTATCGGCTCCCTTACTCTATAATCATTTACATGATTATCAGAAAAAAAGAATATCCAATTTCTTGGGTAAACCCAGTTATCATGTAAGACAGGCTCTTATTGCCATAGGCTCAGGAGGTCTTGACGGTAAAGCCAAAGAAGATGCCACCCAGACACAGTTAAAATTCCTGCCTATCTCTACAAGTGATTTTATATTCGCATATTTGGGAGAGAGATTTGGATTTAAAGGTATGCTTTTTGTAATAGTCCTTTATATATTATTGATTGTGCATCTTTTGGCTATAGCCAGAATATACAGTAAAGATTATCTGATTAAGAGTGTAGCTTCAGGTATGGCTTTTTTGCTGTTTATATATTCAAATGTCAATATGTATATGATTATAGGAATGGCTCCGGTAGTGGGTGTTCCACTGCCAATGTTCAGCCATGGAGGGACATCTTTTATAATTTTTGCAGTTTTTTTCGGAATTTTGCTAAATTTGGTTGCATTTAAAAGAATTTTTCTGTATAATACCGACTCGAAGTTAACAATGATTGAAAAAGACGCTCACAAACGCTTCGAAAAAAAATCTCTAAGACTCAAAAAGAGTCAAGAGTAAGGGTCTTTAGCTCAGTTGGTTAGAGCTCCCGGCTCATAACCGGGCGGTCCGGAGTTCGAGTCTCCGAGGACCCACCACTACAGAAAATAACTTCATCTATTATTCTTTACTATTTATTTCTAATATTTTTTATGATAATATGACTATATACTTATGTTGGGCATATTACTTGAAATAATCTTGTTTAAGTGCAGTTTGCTTTAAAGAGTGTTTGATTATTAAAGAGGCGGGGATTTAGCTACTACAGATGATGATGCTTTAGCATCATAATTAATGGATTGTATTTTATGTGCGTAAGCTCAGTTATATATCTGAATAGAAAGTAAAAAATATGTCATATAAAAGAAGTGGAAAATTAAAATTACTCTTTTGGCTTGCTTTTGTTGCAGTGTTTATATATATAACAATACTGTCAATTATAATACAGACTTTTATACTGCCTGATACTCCTGCTATTGAATTACCTACCGAGAAGATAACTTATATATTGATACTGTATGGTATTATGGCATTGACAGCATTGGCTGGGACAGTAATATCTATTTTTATATCCAATCAAAGATATATGAAAATATTTGGTATTTTGATTTTTGTAATTATTGCCAGTGTGATAGCAGGTAAAAGTATATTGGGGTAAGAATATTTTTAAAAATTATAGTATTACTTATTGTTATAAGTAACTGATGTTACGCATATAACTTGAAACAAGCTTGTAAAATAGATTCGTGTTAAATAAATTGATTACCAATCCATATCTGTGCTGTTTTCATCAGCAGGTTGATTTACTTTTTGAATATACTCATAAATTGCTTCTATCTCATCATTTGTCAAAAAGTATTTTGGCATTACCCCAGGACCATTATGCACGGCTTTTAGCATATCCTCTAAGGTTGCAAATCTTATATCAGCACCTTTTAGTATCTTTTGTTTTCCATCATCAGTAATATATGAGGCTATAATTTTACCTTCTCCTCTGTCACCATGGCATGGGACACAACTTACACCTCTTGGGTTTTCATATAACATTTGACCATATTCAAAGCGGGATATAAAATCTTCACTATGTAGAGATATAGCTATAAAAAGAGATATAAATACTATATGTCTCATCGAAATACCCCTAATGATTTTTCGATATAATACCCAAAAATTATATTTTAATACAAAGAGAGAATATGCAGATAATTGATGGTAAATCATTGGCTCAGGAGATACAAGAAAGTGTTGCCCAAGAGGTCAAAAATTTAAAAGATAATTATGATATCGTTCCGGGACTTGCTGTTATTTTGGTAGGTGATGACCCTGCCAGTCAAGCTTATGTCAAGATGAAAGCAAAAGCGTGTGAAAAGGTGGGATTTTACTCAATTACGCACAATATGCCGGATACTATTTCTCAAGAAGAGATTATCGGCACTATTGAGATGATAAATAAAAATCCCAGAATAGATGGTATATTGGTGCAACTGCCCCTCCCAAAACATATAGATACCAATGCTATTTTGGAAGTGATAGACCCAGCCAAAGATGTAGATGGTTTTCATCCATATAATGTAGGAAGACTAGTAACCAATTTAGACGGATTTGTCCCTTGTACACCTCTTGGTGTGATGAAGATGTTTGAAAAATACAATATAGATTTAGAGGGTAAAGATGTATGTGTAGTGGGTGCCAGTAATATTGTAGGCAAGCCTATGGCGGCACTGCTGTTAAATGCAAATGCTACAGTAACAGTAACTCACATCTATACCAAAGATTTAGCATCTCATACAAAAAAGGCAGATATCGTTATAGTAGGAGTAGGTGTTCCACATTTAATCAAAGCTGATATGGTCAAAGATGGAGCTGTATTGATAGATATCGGTATAAACAGAATTGAAGACGGCTCACTTGTAGGTGATGCTGACTTTGAAGCTCTAAAACAGAAGTGTAGCTATATTACACCGGTTCCGGGAGGTGTGGGACCTATGACAATAGCTATGCTTTTGTCAAATACTCTAAAGGCTGCCAAAGCGAGAATATCTAAATGAAAAACTTTTTAGAAAAACTATACCGATTCTCCAGCAGTTGGACAGGGACTATTATTATAGTGCTGTTTTTGATATTTTTTGTAGCACAATCATTTGTGATTCCTAGTGGCTCAATGAAGAGGACACTCTTGATTGGTGATTTTCTTTTTGCCAAAAAGTTCAGTTATGGTATCACTATTCCAGAGCTTCCGTGGCTTGGGTTGAAGCTGTTACCGGATTTTAACGGTAATGGACACTTGATAGAAGGTCCTCGTCCAAAAAGAGGTGATATTGTTATATTTTTTGTTCCAAAAGATGGTAAAACACACTTCGTCAAAAGATGTGTAGCTGTCGGTGGAGATGAAATCTTATATTATGATAAACATCTGTTGATACATTTCCATGAAGGTGATAAATATATCCAAAAAAATTATCCGGCAAAAAAGATTGTAAAAGTATTAAACAAACTGTGGGTAGTAAATCCATACAAAGACAAATTTCCCGGTATTCAGTATAAACCTGAATATGATGCTAACAGCTTTTTGTTGATGTTATACAGAGCATCGCAAGTGGATATGAAACCTCTGTTTTTGTCTGATTTGTCAGCTCCTGCTTATGATTTGGGAGGTAGTGCTGTAAATGTATTTTACAAAAAGGTAGAGCCGGATCACTTCTATATGATAGGTGATAACAGAGACAATTCTGATGACAGCAGATTTTGGGGTTCTGTGCCTTATCGTTTGATTATAGGTAAACCATGGGTGATATACTTCTCTATAGAATACAGAAGTTATGACAGAGTAATGTATGGTAAAGGTGGAGGAAAAGACCATCAGGCACTCTCAAAAGTCTGTAAGAGTGTGCCGTTAGGCTCTAATGAGTGTAGAGCATTGTGGGATAAGCATAGATACAGTATTCGTTGGGACAGAGTAGGCAAATATGTTGATACATTTCAGTATCAAATACCGAGGGATGATTGATGAGTGAACTAGAAATTATAAGAGTAGTTGCATCTATACTTGCATTGATGATAGCAGTAATTGGACATGAGATTATGCATGGCTGGGTAGCATACAAGTATGGAGATAATACAGCCAAATATGCTGGAAGACTGAGCATAAACCCGATTGTGCATATAGACCCTGTAGGCACACTGCTGATACCGGCAGTTTTGTATATTATGCACGCTCCGTTTTTGTTTGGCTGGGCAAAACCGGTGCCTGTAAATATGCAGACAGTCATCAACAGGGGCGGATATGGTGCTGCGATTGCTGTATCTTTGGCAGGTATTACATACAATCTGATTATAGCTTTTTTATTTGCTACACTATTACCTCTTGCATATCCACCACACTCTATGATAGGAGCATTCTTTTATCTGCTGATAGCACAAAGTGTGATGATAAATGTAGTTTTGGCAGTATTTAACCTGTGGCCAATCCCTCCACTTGATGGCTCACAGGCTCTGAATTTTTTGGCTATGAAGATGAAGTGGTATAGATTTGTAGAGTTTTATAATAAAATATACCCTTATGGAATGATAATCCTTTTTGCAATACTCTTCACACCGATTGCAGATATCTTCTTCGCTCCTGTAGGGGTGATTTTAAATCTTATACTACCATCATAAAAATCTACAGGATAGGGGAAAAGCTATCTTGTATATGCAAATATACAAGCTCTGTTTTTATCCCTTTTGGATATACTTTTTTATCAACTTTTATTTTAGATACAAAGGGAAAAAATGAAATTTTATATCGCTACTGACCATGCAGGATTTCACTACAAAGAGCAAGTCAAAGATTATATCAAATCAAAAGGTATTGAAATTATAGATTTGGGTCCGGATAGTGCTGATAGAGTAGATTATCCTGATTATGGCAAAAAGTGTGCTGAAGCTGTCAAAAATGATGAGGGTAGTTTTGGTATCATTATCTGTGGCACAGGTATAGGTATCAGTATGGCCGCAAACAAAGTAGAGGGTATCAGAGCAGCCCTTTGCCATGATGCATATACCGCTACGATGGCAAGAGCACACAATAATGCCCAAATTTTGGCATTTGGTGAGAGAGTCGTAGGTATGGGAGTAGTGCAGAGTATGATAGATGCTTTTATAGAGACTGAATTTGAAGGTGGCAGACACGCCGCAAGAGTAGAAAAAATCAATGAAATAGACAAGGAGAGATGCTCATACGGAGCGGATATAAAATAAACTTTATTTAATTTTCATTTCATCTTCAAATCTTATCATCTCTTCAAAAAATAGGAGGAGATGATGAAAAAATCACTAAAAATCACATTGGCAGTAGTAGCTACAGCAGTAGCAATACAGTTTATACCTTATGGGAGAGACCATTACAATCCTGATGTTATAAGCACACCAAAATGGGACAGTCCCCAAACAAAGGAGTTGTTTGACAGAGCATGTGCCAATTGTCACAGCAACAGGACAAAATGGCCTGCTTATTCTTCTGTGGCACCTGTATCATGGTTAGTTACACATGATGTATCCGAAGCAAGAGAAAAATTTAATGTATCTATGTGGGGTGTGCAGAAGCGAAACAAAGGAAAAGATGCAGCCGAAGAGGTAGAAGAGGGTGATATGCCTCCGGTGATATATACTATCATGCATAAAGAGGCACGATTATCAAAAGAAGAAAAAGAGATGCTCATAAAAGGTTTGAAAAAGACATTTTCAAAAGAGTGATAAATTTGGCTAATATATCGTAATTTTTTTTTGGAAGTGATAATGAAAGCCTTATCCATAGTATCTCCTGCATCAGGCAGTGGCAAGACTCTTTTGACATCTGCTCTTTTGTATAGATTACAAAACAGGGTCAGACCATACAAGGTAGGACCCGATTTTATAGATACACAGTTTCACAAAAAATTGTGTGGGACAGATTCTGTAAATCTTGATTCATTTATGATGACTCAAGAGCAGATGAGAGATACATTTTACAGATATGCCAAAGAGATAAATATAATAGAAGGTGCCATGGGCTTTTATGATGGTATGGACAGGGGATGTAGCAGTTACTCTCTCTCAAAAGAGTTGAATATCCCTACAGTAATGGTAATGGATGCTTCAGGCTCCTATATTACCATATCTGCACTGCTCAAAGGTTTGAGAGAATACAAAAAACCAAATCCAATCAAAGCAGTAGTATTAAACAGGGTATCTTCTGAATCCCACTTCAAGAGGATTGTAGATATTTTGAAATACGACCATCCCGATATCTTCGTAGCAGGTTGGATAAAAAAGGGGCTAAAGAGTATATCATCTACTCATTTGGGATTGGAACTAGATGATATGGAAGTGATGAATCTAATAGCTGATGATGTTTTGGAAAATATAGATATAGATGGATTACTCAGTATATCTGATATAGATATACAAAATATATCTTTGACTTCAGATATATACAGACTCGGTAAAAAAGCTACAATCGTATATGATGAAAATTTCTCATTTTTGTATTATGATAATTTAGTCTATCTTAAAGAGACTTTTGATGAAGTCAAGACAGTATCTGCTGTAAATGATGATGAGATAGATATGGATAGTGATATTGTTATTATTTGTGGTGGCTATGTAGAGAGTGATAGAGCTTACAGCAGAGTCAAAAACAGCAAAAAATTCAAAGACTCATTGCAAAAATATGTTGATATAGGTGGCAAAATATATGCTGAATGTGCAGGATTACTGTATCTATCAGAAGCAGTTGATGATAAAGAGATGAGTGCAATACTGCCACTGAGATTTAATCTCAATAAGAGATTTGTCAGACTTGGATACTATCAGAGAGAAGATGGTATCAAAGGTCATGCTTTTCACTACACGGCACCTGATAAAAAAAGTCTCTCACTAGGCTGTAAAAGATTGAAAAAGTTTTCACAAGATATTGGAGAGTATGGAGAGTGGAGGAGTGAAAAAGGCAATATTATAGGAACATATCTACATACATTTTGGAGAACAAACGATATCTTTACTGAGCTTTTGCACAAAAATTTATAGAAAAAGGGACTAAATATCAGCCAAATTGATTTGCGAACTTTTTTAGAAAAGTTCTTTAAGGAGGTATTAAAATCTGTATCCTATCCCTAGATAGTAGTTTTCGGTATCAAACTTGGCATCTATATTTTGAGACAAGTCTCCACCGAGCAATCCTCCCATAAGTTTGACATCAGTGTGATCGACATCCCAGTTTTTTCTGGTATAACCGGCACTTACTGTCAGACCATCTGCCCAATTTAGAATATATCCCATATTGTAACTTACAGAAAAGCCTATCATAGAGGTTATCCCGTCAATATCTACCTCTGAAGCAAACCAGTCATTATCTACTTTGCCAAACTGGTATCCATAGAGCATAGTGGTATCGACATTGAGACCATCTAATATCATATATGAGCCTTGCAGACTCAAGGAGGCTTTGTATGTAGTCATAGATGTATTGGTGCTTTTCATCAATCCTGTCAAAATGGCTGCTGTTGCCGAGGGTTTGTTTTTCATATAAAAATAGGGCATACTCAAACCGGTAGCTGCACCTACTCCTATATATCCTCTGCTGTCTTTATATACATCATACCCTGCACCTATATTCATATCAAAACCTTTTACTTTGATATCAAAAGGAGTCGGTATGATCTTTTTGGCATCATCTATGATATCAGCTGGATTTTTAGATGCTATCTTTTTACCTGTATCTGCTATATTATTTGCAGTATTTCCTATTTTTTTGGCTGTATTTTTGATGCTATCTCCTGCACTGTCCAAAGTATCTGACACTTTATTCAGTGTCTTTTTACCTGTATTTTTCACTATACCTGATATATTTTCCAGCCCATCAATTGTATCAGATACCAAATTTCTGTTTTGGATAGGCAGTATATCCTGACTGTCAGAAAATCCCGGAACACTCGGAGCATTAGGAATACCAGAAATATTTGGCACATCAGATAATCCCGGAATATTATTTAAAGGTATTTTCATCATATCTACCATGGTATCTATATAATCACTTTGATAGACATCGGCATCATAGAAAAAATAGAAATTGCTCTCTCCTATATTGTCATGTGGATTGGCTATAGTTAATGTATTGATATCTATTGATTCATTTATATTGAAAATGCCAAGCATATTCATATCCATATCGAGCTTGCCTTTACCAAATCTCACATCTACACCATATAGTAACTCCACTGATAATATTGCAGATAGAAATATCTTCTTTTTCATAAAATACCTTTTTGATAATAATCATATTTGTAAATATAGCACATAATTTCTGCATTTATGATAAATAGTATTTAAAATTTTTGAAAGTTTTATCAAAAATGAGTAGTTATCGAGTCTTTGAAAATATGAATATATGAGTTTTTAGATATAATCGCGATAAAATAATCGGGAGAGTCTATGAAGAGTAGAACTAGAGTACTTGTGAAATTTTCCGGCGAAGCATTGGCTGGAAAAGAAGGCTACGGTATAGATACAGGCATACTTAAATATATTTCCGAAGAGATCAAAGAGTTGATAGACAATGATATTGAAGTTGCTATTGTTGTAGGAGGTGGTAATATCATTCGTGGAGTTACTGCTGCCAAAGACGGTATTATAAAAAGAACAAGCGGTGACTATATGGGGATGTTGGCTACTGTCATCAATGGAGTAGCCATACAAGAAGCTCTTGAGTCCATAGGTTTGGAAGCCAGACTTCAAAGTGCCATAGATATGCATGAGATAGGAGAGTCTTTTATTGTAAGAAGAGCCAGACGACATCTTGAAAAAGGCAGAGTGGTAATATTTGCAGGAGGCACTGGCAATCCATACTTTACGACTGATACGGCAGCTACTTTAAGAGCAAGTGAAATAGAGGCTGATATGCTGATAAAAGCTACCAAAGTAGATGGAGTATATGACAAAGACCCTGCCAAATATTCTGATGCTGTCAAACTTGATGAAATCAGCTATGACAAGGCATTGAGTGATCATATAAAGGTGATGGATGATACAGCTATTGCATTGGCAAAAGAGAACAAACTGCCTATAATAGTATGCAATATGTTTGAAAAGGGAAATCTGTTGAATATAATCAAAGGCGATAAGAGTCTTTGTTCTATAGTACACTAAAAATCAAGCAAGGAGATATATATGAGATTGGAACAGATAGCTGCAAAAGCATTGGATAATTTAAATCACGACAGATACCTGTTGGCAAAGACAATAGGTAAACGCTCTGAAGAGTTGAGCAAGGGAGCAAAACCACTTGTAGAAGGTATGGATATCAAGACTCATAAAGCTACAGATATAGCACTCAAAGAGATAGCCGAAGGTAAACTAAAAGTAGAATTGGAGAAGTAGTCCCTTGAATGAATTTCTTGAACTCATCAAAAAACTCAAAAGTGTAGATGATGCCATAGAGATACTCTCCACGCAGATTGAGATAGATGATGATATAACAAAGGCTCTTGATTTTGCAATTGAAGCACATTCTGGGCAGTATCGCAAAAGTGGTGAACCGTATATTGTGCATCCTATATTGGTAGCAGCCATTACAGCATCTATCAGCAACGACAAGACTATGGTTATATCTGCACTGCTTCATGATGTGGTTGAAGATACACCATTTACAGATGAGGATATAGAGAAGAGATTCGGATATGATGTCAGACATATAGTCGAGGGGCTGACCAAAATCGTAGAGATACGAGAGAGTGAACTGGCACCTTCTCATTCTGATGAGAGATTGATTAGATCAGCACTTACATTTAGAAAGATGCTTATAGCTTCTATTGAAGATGTCAGAGTTTTGGTTATAAAGTTATGTGACAGACTGCACAATATGCTCACTCTCGATGCACTTTCTGAAGCCAAGCAGAAAAGAATAGCCGAAGAGACACTGGTGGTATATGCACCAATAGCCCATAGACTAGGTATTGGTAAAATCAAAAATCTACTTGAAGATTTGAGTTTTAGAATAATATATCCCGAAGATTACAGACAGATAGCTGAATATATAGAATCAAATGACCAGAGTATCCATATCAAACTCAACAGTTTTATTACAAAAGTAAAAGAGAGTCTGAACAAAAGAGGATTTCACAGAGATGACTTTGAAATTGTAGGCAGAGTCAAACACTACTACTCTATATATATGAAAATGCACCGCAAGGGTATCAGTATAGAAGAGGTACTTGACTTACTGGCAGTCAGGATTATAGTAAATGAGCCTATAGAGTGTTATCAGGTGCTGGGTGTTTTACATCTGGATTTTACTCCTCTTATATCCCGTTTTAAAGATTATGTTGCACTTCCCAAAGATAATGGTTATCAGACGATACATACGACACTATTTGGAGAAGAGAGTATTTTTGAAGCTCAAATACGCACAAAAGAGATGCACAAGTTGGCTGAATACGGTATAGCCGCACACTGGAAATACAAAGACGGAGGCACTCAAAACTTCAATCTTGACTGGCTTAGAAGTTTGCCATATCAAGATGATTCTGTTGAAGAGTTTTATGAACTTGCCAAGAGTGATCTATTCAGCGAAGATATAGTAGTATTTTCTCCAAAAGGAGACAGTTTCACTCTGCCAAAAGGCTCTGTAGCTCTGGATTTTGCATATCAGATACATACAGAAGTGGGTGATTATGCTACAAGTGCCTATATCAACAAACTCAAAGCTTCTCTTTTGACCATACTCAAAAACGGAGATATTATCAGAATAGAGACATCAGATGAGCCTATGCTTCACTGCTCTTGGCTTGATACTGTCAGGACTTCAAAGGCAAAAGAGAGTATCAAGAGCAGGTGCAGACAGCGATTAAGAGAGGTAAATGAGTTTAGTGCATATAATATACTTGCTACCATATTCAACAAAACTCCTGATGAGATTAGAAGTATCAGCCAGGAAGCAGGTATAAGCAACAATATATTTATGGCTACAGATAATATGGATGTGCTTATAGAAAAGATAGGTAAAATTTCCAAATGTGCCAAGATTTGTGAAGTAAGAATATGGGAGCTTTTGAAAAGAGGTTATAAAAAACCTTCAGTCAAAGAGATAGATTTCTTTAAATTTTATACAAATAAAGCTATAGACCATGTGGAGTTTGATTATTGCTGTCACCCAAAATCCGGAGATGATATAGTAGCTATATATAAAAACAACAGAGTCATTATTCACCATAAAATGTGTAAAAAAGCTTACAATTTGATAAAGTCTGGTGAAAATATGATTTTTGTTCAATGGAAAAAGAAAAAGATAGGCAGATACAGACTCATAGTGGCACTGCAAAACCAAAAAGGTATTTTGGCAAAGTTACTGACTAAAATATCAAAAATGGATATGAATATTTTAGGTATAGAGATGGGAATAAACAGCGGTGACAGTGCAGAGTATTGCAAAATAGAGGTAGAGTCTGACAAATTGGGCAAAAAGGATATAGCTTCAGTATTATCAGGAGCTTTTAAAGTAGTAGAAATTACTTCCATTGATGATGCTTACAATAATAAATAAACGGAGGAATTTATGAGTGTAGAGAGTGCCATAGCCGAGATAGAAAGAGGAACGGCTGAGATAATAGACAGAGAAAGAATCGAAAATCTAATAAGAAAATATTATGAAACAGGAGAGAGATTCAAGGTAAAACTAGGGCTTGACCCTACTGCTCCTGATTTACATTTGGGACATACTGTAATTCTTCAAAAGTTATCAGTTTTTCAAAAGCACGGAGGCACTGTTCAGCTCTTAATAGGTGATTTTACTGCTATGATAGGTGATCCTACAGGCAAGAGTGAGACTAGAAAAGTATTGGATAGAGAGACAGTAGCCAAAAATGCCCAGACTTATAAAGAACAGGCTTTTAAAGTATTGGACCCAAACAAGACTGAATTGGTATTTAACTCAGAGTGGTTGGATGCACTGGGTGCTTCAGGATTGGTTCAGCTGACTACACAATTCAATGTGGCAAGAATGCTCGAAAGAGATGATTTTGAAAAGAGATACAAATCCGGACAGAGTATATCCATATCTGAATTTTTATATCCTCTACTACAGGGGTATGACAGTGTAGCACTCAAAAGCGATATAGAACTTGGCGGAACTGACCAGAAATTTAATCTTTTGATGGGCAGACACCTTCAAAGAGCCTATAATGTAGGCAAAGAACAGGCTGTTTTGATGATGCCTATTCTTGAAGGTCTTGACGGTGTGCAGAAAATGAGCAAATCTTTGGGCAATTATATAGGTATTACAGAGGCTCCAAATGATATATATGCTAAAGTAATGTCTATCTCTGATGAGTTGATGTGGAGATATTATGAGCTGTTGAGTGACAGAAGCCTTGATGAGATATCACAAATGAAGAGTGATGTAGAAAATGGCTCTTTGCATCCTAAAAAAGCCAAAGAGATGTTGGCTTATGAAATTACGGCAAGATTTCATGATGAAGCATCTGCAAAGGAGGCAAAAGAGGCATTTGACAATCTATTTAAGCAAAAGCTGATACCAGATGATATCCCGTGTGTAGAGTTGGAGAGTGGTATATGGATATGCAAAGCACTTGTAGAAGCCGGGATTTCTCCATCTACATCACAAGCCAGAAGAGATATCAAGCAGGGAGCTGTCAGAATTGACCAAGAAAAGATAAGCGATGAGCAGATGAAACTAGATAGTGGAGAGTATGTTCTGCAAGTTGGAAAAAGAAAATTCGCAAAAGCAAAAGTGAGTTGACAATGGAATTTAAACCTTTGAAAATCGGAAAACATATTATCCAAAAGCCTATTATCCAAGGTGGTATGGGTTTGGGAATATCATGGGACAGATTGGCAGGAACAGTCAGTGCCGAGGGAGGATTAGGAGTAATCAGCTCAGTAGGAACAGGAGTATATCACGATAGAAAATTTGCAGATAAAGTAATAGGAGACGGCAGACCGTATGAAGCTTTAAACTTCTACTCTACAAAAGCTCTGCATGAGATATTTAAAAATGCCAGAAAGATATGCGGTGATGCTCCTTTGGCATGTAATGTGTTGTATGCTATCAATGATTATGACAGAGTTGTAAAAGACAGCTGTGAAGCCGGAGCTGATATTATTATCACCGGTGCAGGATTGCCTCTGACTATGCCTGAAGCGGCAAAAGAGTATCCTGATGTAGCTCTTGTGCCTATCGTATCTACTGCCAAAGCATTGAGAATATTGTGCAGAAGATGGGAAAAAGCTCATGGTAGATTGCCTGATGCTGTCATAGTAGAGGGACCTCTTAGCGGTGGGCATCAGGGATTTAAATATGATGATTGTTTCAAACCTGAAAATCAACTTGAAGCTATTTTACCTCCTGTAGTAGAAGAAGCCAAAAAATGGGGAGATATGCCGGTAATTGCAGCCGGTGGTATATGGGATAGAGATGATATTCTCAAAATGTTTGAGCTTGGTGCATCAGGTGTGCAACTTGGCACCAGATTTATAGGCACAGTTGAGTGTGATGCCAGTGATACATTCAAACAGAAAATAATAGAAGCAAAAGAAGAGGATATCAAACTCTTCAAATCACCAGTAGGCTATCCCGCCAGAGGTGTAAAGACAGCACTACACAAAAAGATAGAAGAAGGCACAGCACCCAAAATTGCATGTATATCCAACTGTGTGGCACCTTGTCACAGGGGAGAAGAGGCTAAGCAGGTAGGTTATTGTATAGCAGATAGATTGACAGATGCGTATGAGGGCAAAGAGGAGACGGGACTATTCTTTACAGGTGCCAATGGATACAGATTAAATGAAATAATTACCGTCAAAGAGTTAATGGACAGATTGATAAATGGTGAGTAAAAAGACCGGCAGGGGAATAGTCTCCTGCGGAAAATCGGTAATATTGTTGCTATTATTTCTCACAATAGCACTATATCCTTATAACTCTATTATTGATATACAAAACGGTTATGACAGACTTACAGTCAAATTTTACAAACCTTTCAATATCGCATATCTTCACAATTTTGAATTAAAAGGCAAAAGAAGCAGACGATATGTATTTGATTTCAAAGAGACCAAATTGGCATGTAGAGGTTTGACAGACAAGTTTCATCTCAATAGACCTCTTTTATCAATAAGAGCATCTCAATATAAAAGAGATGTATCAAGAATAGTAATAGAGTCTGAAACCTCCTACGATATAAAATATTATAAAGCTGATACAAAGACTTTGATTATTACTTTGCCTCAAGGCAGTAGCTCAAAGATGGACATCAAAGGTCTCTTTTCCTCTCTTGATAGTCACAAACAAGCAGACAATGCAGTCATAAAACAGGCTCAGAGTGATTTTAAGACAGCTCAAAATGTCCCAGATGCAGTAAAACAGAGTTATTTTATGAAAAACAAACCTGTAATCAAGCCAAAGAAACATTACAGAATTGTTTTAGACCCTGGTCATGGTGGACATGACAGTGGGGCTTTGGGTGGCAGTAACAGAAGCAAAATGGAAAAAACAGCTGTTTTGCAGATAGCCAAAAGAGTGGCAAGATATCTAAAAAATATGGGATTTAGTGTTTTGATGACCAGAAATTCAGACAGATTTATCAAACTCTCACACCGCACACATTTTGCAAACAAAAAGCACGGAGATATATTTGTCTCTATTCATGCAAATGCTGTGCCTAGAAGAAAATGGAATGTCAGTCATGGTATAGAGACTTACTTTCTACAGGTTACAAGAAGTGCCAGAGCCAAAAGAGTAGCAGCCAGAGAGAATAGTGTAGTGCTAAACAGAAAAGACAGATTGAGCAAAAATGTAATACTTGATGCTATATACACAGGACCAAAAATTGTATTGTCCAACAAACTAGCACTTGATGTCCAGCGTTCTATACTCTCTCATCTAAGAGCCAAATATAAAAAGATTAAAGATGGTGGTGTAAGACCGGCTCCGTTTTGGGTGCTTGTAGGAGCAGAGATGCCGGCTATTTTGATAGAGACAGGATATATAACCAATCCAATGGAGAGAAAAAGATTATTTGACCCAAAATATCAGGATTTGATGGCAAGAGGCATAGCTGCCGGAATAGCAAGATATCTGGCAAACAGAGAAAAAGAGATGGAGTAGATTCAATATATAAAGCTCTTTAATTTTTGCCAGAGCATACCTATATACTCATGCATTGCTGTATGAGACTCTTTTAGTGAGTTGGGAGACGGGAAGAAGAGAATGCTATTGAGGTCTCCTGAATGATAGTCTGTTTTGACAGGAATTGGGTGCAATCCGTGCTGTTTCATTATCCAATAAGCTCTTTTCATATGAGAAGCTGATGTTACCAGTATATATCTGTTGTCTTTTACGATTTTTTTGGCAAAAAGTGCCTCATCATCAGTATCTTTTGTCTGCTCTGATGATATAATATCACTCTTTGGAATACCCAGTTTTGTGAGTAACTCAACAGCTGTTTGGGTATATGTGGTTTTTGCATATGGGTATTTGTAACCTGTTACAATAAGTTTGCTTCCGTTATGCTCTTTATACTCTATAACACCTTCAATAATCCTCTTTAGACCGCTTTCACTCAATCTTGAAGATATTGGCACTTTGATATCATCACTGTATCCGCTACCGAGTATATGTATATATTTTATATCATCAACTTTTTGCTTGGTATAAGGAAAGGTTTCTCTCTCTACAGGGTATAAAAGCATATTGGAAAAGTATTTATATGAAAATATTAGCAGAGTGACTGTCGCCAAAGATAGGCTCAAAAGTGCCAATTTGTCTCTTTTTTTAACTAACAGATATATAGATACCAACAGCAGTGTAACAGCAAACCCATAAGGCATTATAAAAAATGATATAACTTTTTTTAAATAAAACAGCACAATATCCAATTTGACTCCTTTTAGGTTATAATATTGTAATTTTGTTTTTTATCATCTAAAAGAGGGGGTATTATGTCAAAAAAGACTCTGATTATCGGTGCAGGTGGAGTAGGTAATGTTGTAGCATTTAAGTGTGCTATGAACAAAGGGACATTTGGTGATATTGTTTTAGCCAGTAGAACAGTATCCAAATGTGATGATATTGCCAAAAATGTATATGAAAAAACCGGTGTCAAAATAAAAACAGCCAAAGTAGATGCAGACAATACCGAAGAGGTGATCGATTTGATACGAAATACCGAAGCGGATATCGTTATCAATGTAGCACTGCCTTATCAGGATTTGACAATTATGGATGCGTGTGTAGCTACGGGGACAGATTATCTTGATACTGCAAACTATGAGCATCCCGATACTGCAAAGTTTGAATACAAAGAGCAGTGGGCAAAAGATGAAGAGTTTAAAAAAGCAGGTATTATGGGACTGCTTGGCAGCGGATTTGACCCGGGAGTTACAAATGTATTTGTAGCCTATGCACAAAAGCACTATTTTGATGAAATACACTATATAGATATACTTGATTGTAATGCCGGAGACCATGGATACCCTTTTGCTACCAACTTCAATCCCGAAATCAATATCAGAGAGGTAAACTCCAAAGGCAGATACTGGGAAGAGGGCGAATGGAAAGAGACAGAGCCTATGGAGATAAAGATGGTATGGGATTATCCAGAAGTGGGAGCAAAAGATAGCTACCTACTCTACCATGAAGAGGAAGAATCACTGGTCAAAAATATTCCTCACTTAAAAAGAATCAGATTTTGGATGACATTTTCACAGAGTTATCTGACTCATCTGAAAGTATTGGATAATGTAGGTATGACCCGTATCGACCCTGTAGAGGTAGATGGTTGCAAAGTAATACCACTTCATCTGCTAAAAGCTCTGTTGCCTGATCCAGCAAGTCTTGGAGAGAGAACCAAAGGCAAGACAAATATCGGAGTATTTGTGCAAGGTATAAAAGACGGCAAAGAAAAAACAGTATATATCTATCAGGTAAGCGACCATGAGAAGTGCTATGCTGAAGTGATGAGTCAGGGCGTGAGCTACACTACCGGAGTACCTGCTATGATAGGAGCAAAACTAATGCTGGAGCATAAATGGTATAAAGAGGGTGTGCATAATATGGAAGAGTTTGACCCCGATCCGTTTATGGAAGAGTTGAATATTCAGGGCTTACCTTGGCAAGTAATGGAACTAGACGCCGGTAAAACACTGGAAGTAAAATAAAAAAGAGGATTAAGTTTATGAAAAAAATTGTAATGATAGCTGTGGGTGTAAGCAGTCTGCTAATTACACTCAATGCCGACGAAGTAGAGAGTGCATACAAGCAACTTGTGGCTCCGAGTATGTTTACTGCAAACAGCTACTCTTTGAAAACCGGTTGGTATAAACTTGATGGTGTAGGCGGTGAGAATGCAGATTTGGATAACAGCAACTTCGTAGGCAGTTATTATTTTGGCGATAAGAGTGATACTTTCAGAGTGTTTGTGCTTGGCGGATTTGGATTGACAGATATCACACAGGATAATATCAACCTGCACAGAAGCAGTGGCACAGTTGACAAAGCCGAATTTGATGCTACATACTGGAAGCTTGGAGCCGGACTAAATTACAATCCTACACTAAATCTTGGATTTATTGCAGGTGGCTCTGTAATGTGGTATAACAGTGATGGAGGTAATTACGGAACCAAAGCAAAACTGAATATGAGTAACCCAAAAGACAGGAAGATAAAAGAGCTTTTTGATGAAGAGAGTGACAATAGACTTTATGATATATTTACAGGTGCTATATATCACAATGAAATATCAGGATATAAATCATATTTCAAAGGGATACTGCACTATCTAAGTTTTGATTATGACCATGGAGTATCAGATACAGACGGATTTGAGTTGGATATGAGAGCCGGATTTCATACAAATACTCTGATGACTCTGTATCGCACACCATTATGGATGGAGTTTTTTGTAGCCGGAAATATACTAGATAGTGATTTATCTGAATATGTCAGTTTTGATAATGCTTTTAGCGGAGGCACATCGGTTCATTGGCTGATTGGACCATATATTCCCAAGCCGTTTGGTGAAATATTCAAGGATGTGGATTTGGCATGGAATCTGCAAGGCACAGTAGGAGATAATAATTTTGACGGTTGGAAGACAAGTGTATCATTAAATATTATGAAGTTTTAAATACTCTTATCTTGTGCCATTTGGCACAAGATGTATTATATTATTTTCCGTTAGCTTCTACAAACTCTTCATAATTACCTTCAAAGTCTGTAATGGTGCCATCATCATTGATTTTGATTATTCTGTTGGCAAATGCATCAATAAGCTCTCTGTCGTGTGTTACACATATAACTCCACCTTGATAGTTATGTAATGCTTCACCTAAAGCAACAATAGCCTCTAAATCCAAATGGTTATCCGGCTCATCCAATACTAAAAAGTTGGCACTATCCATCATCATTTTACTTAGCATAATTCGGTGTTTTTCTCCACCAGAACAAGCCTCTACGCTCTTTTCCTGCTCCTCCCCGCTAAAGAGCATTCTGCCTAGACACTTTCTAATCTCATCTATATGCCACTTTTGATTATGATTTTGTATCCATTGATATAACTTCTCTTCACCTTTGACAATATCAGTAGTATTTTGCGGGAAGTATGTAGTATGAACTGTCTGCCCCCACTTATAAGTGCCACTATCAGGCTCTAAATTACCCATCAATATCTCTAGCAGGGTAGTTTTGCCCACTCCGTTGGAGCCAATGAGAGCTATTTTGTCACCTTTATTTACTTTGAATGTAATATCTTCAAATACTTTTTTGTCTGCATAACTTTTGGCTAAATGCTCTACATCCAATACTTCATTGCCTATCTCTCTGTTTGCTTTAAATACAATAGAAGGGTCTCTTCTGCTTGATACTTTAATCTCTTCGATATCAAGTTTTTCGAGCTGTTTTTGTCGGCTGGTTGCCTGTTTGGCTTTTGAAGCATTGGCACTAAATCTTGCGATGAATTTTTCAAGCTCCTCTTTCTCTTTGAGTTTTTTACTTCGCTCCATCTCTTTTTGTTTGGTGATTAGATTGGCAGCTATATACCACTCATCATAATTGCCTGTAAACTCTCTGATTGTCTGAAAATCAAGGTCAAGTATATGATTTACTACGGCATTTAAAAAGTGTCTGTCGTGAGATATTACTACCAATACCCCTTCGTGTCTTTTTAATTCATTTTCAAGCCATGCAATAGTCTCCATATCTAGGTTGTTTGTAGGCTCATCGAGCAGTAAAATATCCGGTTTGTAAAACAGCACCTGTGCAAGTAAGATTTTGAATTTGTCTCCACCGGTGAGAGAACTCATCAGATTATCGTGAATCTCTACCGGAAATCCAAGAGCAGTAAGCAGTTTTTCAATATGCACATCACTCTCATAGGTTGGGTCCTCTTCTGCACAGATTATCTCAAGTTCAGCCAATCTGTTATTGACTGCATCATCATCAAAATTACCCTCCATATAGAGCTTCTCTTTCTCTTTTTGGGCTTCATACAATCTTTTGTTACCATATAAAACAGCATCTTTTAGAGTAAAATCCTCAAAAGCATATTGATTTTGCCCAAGCATTCCGAGTTTGGCTCCGGGTTGAATTTGCACTTCACCTTCACTTGGCTCAATTTCACCTGCCAATATCTTCATAAATGTAGATTTACCGGCTCCGTTTGCTCCGATTAATCCATATCTTTTACCGGGGTCAAGAGTAATATTTATCTTTTCAAATAGAACTCTCTTACCATATCTTTGTGTCAAATTGACTGTGCTTAACATTATGTATTCCTTTATGTGATTTTAGTTTTGTAATTGTAATATCATAAATTTATTTATCAAGATTTTTTTTGATTCTGTTTAAAACTTTGTATAACTCATTTCTAAATCTAGGCAATAAAAAACTGATATCCTGATAATTGTTTTCTCTGTATTTTTTTAGTAATTCAGCAGTAACTGTATGAAATATATCTGCTCCTATTGTCCCACTCAGTCCCTCTATATCTACAATAAATTGTCCGAGTCTGTCATACTCCTCTCTGTATATAAACTTGATGATATCTCTGTCTGCTTGTGAATAATTATTTAAAAACTCTCTTAATATAGTGTGATAAAGCTCTAAATCACCGTTTGTATGCTCCATACCTCTGTTTATATTGAGTATATGTTTATGTAAATCACCTACAAATATATCAAACAGAGTGTATATATGAGATGCCATCAGAGGCTTTTTTAATATGGCATTTATACCATATTTACTCAAGTTTGTATGCTTCTCTTCTCCAAGAGGTATCATTATCACTATAGGCATAGTATCAAATCTCTTGTCATATCTGATACTGCTTACCAAATTTACAACCAAATTCTCTTCTATATATTGATCTATCAATACTATATCATAATAGTTACCAAACTCTACAATTTCGGTAATAGCTGAATTTTCTGATGTTTGGATAGTGTAATCTATCTCCATTCTTTGAAATATCGAAGAGAGTATAGAGTTATCTATTTTATTGGAGTCAGTTACCAATACTCTACAGCCTTGATACTTTTTCAGCTCATCTTCTGATATACCTGTTTTGGCATCTATTGCACCAGATATTACAGGTGCCTGCCGGTATATATCATATTCAAAATCATCCATTATAATTCCCTTCCTTTGGCATATGCTCCTGCTTATATAATTTTTCTATCTCGTATCTTGGTATAGCAAGTTCCAACTCTGATTCATCTAAGATTTGTATAATATTTTTGATTACATCTTGCTTGACTCTGAGCCACTCTTCCCAATTTACAGAGATAGAAAACGCATAAATCAAGATATTGAAAGAGTATTCATCAATCTCATCCAAATATACAAGCAGAGTTCTTCTGACTCCATATTTGTCTTCTATATTAAACAATCCGTCCTGTTGCATTACTTTCATACTCTTTAGATAGGGCAGTTTATTTACATTTACAATATCAGGATGTTTATGTAGCATTTCATATATCTCATATATGACTCTTTCTATCTCTTTGATATCATTTGTATATTTGATTTTGAGTTTAAATTTTATTCTCCTGCCTACTACTCTTCTTGACCAGTTTTTGAGATAGTCATTTACAAGTTTGCTGTTTGGAATGGTTACAAGAGCATTATCAAATGTCCTGATTTTAGTAGAGGTAATTCCCATTTCTGTCACAAACCCTTCTATATCTCTTGTCTCTATCCAATCACCCTGCCTGAAAGCATCTTCACTTATCAATCTGATAGAGTCAAAAAAATTCATCAATGTATCTTTTGCACTCAGACCTATAATTGCACCACCAATACCAAGAGATGTAATAAGAGCAGTCAAATCTATACCTATATGAGACAGAATCATAAGTGCAAGTATAAATACAATAAAGATACGGGCAGTATTCAAAGAGAGATTAAACAGCTCCATTCTTGCTGTTTTTCTTTTTTTGATTTTGGAAGAGAGTATCCAGTATAAAAACACTTTTACTATTTTGTAAAAAGTCCACAGGAAAAAAAACCAATACAGAGAAAAAAACACAATATCCAATGTGTTATTTATCTCAAAAATATATATGGCTTTTTTTACAATCAAAAGAGTAATCAAGAGTCTTATCGGTCTCATTACCTCTTCGACTCTGTAAAAGAGTAATCTGTAAAATAACTGTTTTCTTTTGTGATATAACTTTAGTTTCAATAATTTTACAAAAGGTTTTCTAAGCAACCAGTTTATAATATATGCTGATAATAGTAATAAGATAGATACAATAATT
The DNA here is from genome assembly GCA_015488535.1 of Nitratifractor sp. Classification (GTDB taxonomy): domain Bacteria; phylum Campylobacterota; class Campylobacteria; order Campylobacterales; family Sulfurovaceae; genus Nitratifractor. The sequence continues at coordinate 9,141 of WFNP01000047.1, read as the reverse complement.
TCACCTGCTGTAATATTAAAAAAAGCCAATATCTCTACTACATTATCAGGAACTCTTGCATCTATTAAGGAAACCAATCTATTCATAGATGTTATTTTAGCCAAAAAATGACAGAGTATATCGTTATATTAAAACATTGTATAATCACAGATATATCTGTGGGGAGGAAAATAATATATTGAAGTGGATTATAGATAAATCTTTTGATTTTTGTTATGGGCATAGGGTATGGTCGCAAAATTTGGATATTGAGTATAGTTTGGACTCCTGTTTGGCATGTAGACATCTTCACGGACATCAGGGAAAGATAAAAATATTTCTCTCTTCTGATAGTCTTGAAAATGGAATGGTAACAGACTTCAAGCATTTAAACTGGTTCAAAGTCTGGTTGGATGCTGTATTGGACCACAAATTTATTATAGATAGAGATGACCCACTTTTTTTCGATATTATGAGCCATTACACTAATAACAGAGGTGAAATGGATGAATCCAAGATGATTTATGACTCTTTGGGATACTGGATACCGGATTTGTCATTTTTATCAAACAAAGCCCCCGAAGCACTGATTGAAAAATATGAAGGTATGGTAATAGTGGATTTTGTCCCTACAAGCGAAAATCTTACAGCTTGGATATTTGAAGTAGTCAAAAGAAGAATGAGTAAAATGAATATAAAAGTCGAGTCGGTAGAGTTTTGGGAGACACCAAAATCACACTGCAAGATATCAGAGAGTGCCAATTAAGGGGTAATACCCCCTCAAATTTTTTAAGACATTTTAACAAACTCATCTATAGATACTGTTTTGTCACTTCTTTGTTGCAAATCTCTTACCATTACTGAGTCGTTTTTATACTCATCTTCACCGATAATTACCGCATATCTGGCATTTGCTCTATCTGCACCTTTTAGATGGGCTTTTAGAGATTTGGTAGTGTATTCTACTGATACTTTGTCAGTTTGTCTCTTTTTGTGGGCAATATCTATAATTGTATCTACTGCTTCATCAATCATAGCTCCCATATAGATACCTCTTCTCTCCTGTTGTGGTAGCTCTACAAGCTCCATAATTCTTTCTATACCTATAGCAAATCCTACACCCGGTGTCGGTTTGCCATCTAAAAACTCCACAAGTCTGTCATATCTACCGCCTCCTGCTATGGAGCTTTGGGCACCTATATTTTGGCTGACGAACTCAAAAGCCGTCTTGGTATAGTAATCCAAGCCTCTTACAAGATTGGAATCTACTTTGTATGAAATACCTGATTTATCCAACAGCTCTTTTAGTCTGTCAAAATCTCTGTTGCAATCTTCGCAGAGTGAATGTGTAATTCTTGGAGCATCTTTTAGCTCTTCTTGGCACTTCTCATTTTTGCAATCTAGCACTCTGATTGGATTTGTATCCATTCTTCTGTTGCAATCTTCGCATAACTTATCGGCTCTGTCTTTAATATATCCCAATAGATTATCTCTGTATGGAGGCATACATTTTGGACAGCCCAAAGAGTTGATTAGCACTTCATACTCAATACCCAAAGTATCAAATATATCACTAAGCATCTGAATGAGAGTAAAATCCTCTTCTACTTTGCTCTCTCCAAAACTTTCGACTCCAAACTGGTGAAATTGTCTGAGCCTTCCTTTTTGTGGTCTTTCATACCTGTACATAGGTCCAAAGTAGAAAAACTTTCCTTTAAAGCCTTGCTGTCTGTCAAGTTTGGCTTGAATAAAAGCTCTAACGACTCCTGCTGTGCCTTCAGGACGCATACATACATCATTACCACCCTTGTCTGTAAAGCGATACATCTCTTTGCCTACTATATCACTGCTCTCTCCCACAGAGCGTTTAAACAGAGTAGTCTCTTCAAGTATAGGAGTCTCAATAAACTCAAATCCGTATCTTTGGGCTATAGAAGAAGCTGTATCCGTGATATATCTATACTTTAGGGCATCTTCAAAAATCAGATCTTTCATTCCTCTGAGTGCGTTTATCATTTATAAATCCTTTTTAAATTTATTATCCAAATTTTTAATATAATTTACCACTTTTTTATGTATATTCTCTATCGAATCAGTGGCATCTATCTCAAGCAGTTCTATATTTGATTTTTTGGCAGTCTCTATCATATATTTTTGGACTCTCATCATATACTCTATACCTCTTGCTTCTATAAGGTCACTGCTCTTTTGTGATATTCTTTTTCTGTAACTCTCTTCATCAATACTAAAGAGTATAACCGCATCAGGCAGTCTGTCATCCATTGCAAATCTGTTCATCTGAAGCAGTATGTCTATATTGTTTTCACCAAGAGCCATGGCATAGGCTATACCTGATATATATCCTCTGTCTGATACTACTGTCTGCATATCTCTGATTGGCATTACAACTTCTGCATAGTGTTCTGCTCTGTCAGACAAAAAGAGTAAAATCTCTGCTCTGTCTGATGAGAGACCTTCATTTAGAAGAATTTCTCTGATTTTTTCACCAAATACCGTGCCTCCGGGTTCTCTTGTGGTGATAATATCTGGCATAGCCTTTTTTAGCAGTTGAAGCTGGGTCGTTTTTCCGCTTGTATCGATACCCTCAAAGAGTATATACATTTTAATTCTCTCTTTTTATAATCATTTGATGCACATTTGGATGAAGCAGATGATCTACTCTGCCACCAAATTGAAGTATTGTTCTCACTACAGAAGAGCTTACAAACGCATGTTCGAGACTTGGCATCAGATATATTGTCTCAAGATCTTTTTTGAGTGAAGAGTTGGCATATCCCATCTGTAACTCATATTCAAAATCACTGATTGCTCTTAGTCCTCTGATGATGGTATTGGCTTGAAGTCTCTCAGACAAATTTACAAGCAAATCATCAAAACCTGTTACTTTGACTTTTTCCCACTCTTTTGTAGCCAATTCTACAAAAACTATTCTGTCTTGATGAGAAAACATAGGCTTTTTGCTGTTGGATTCAGCTACTGCTACAATGACTTCATCAAAAATTTTACACGCTCTTTTGATGATATCAAGATGACCTACTGTTACAGGGTCAAATGTTCCCGGATAAATGGCTCTTTTTTTCACTCTATATCCTAATCATACAATTTTTGCCGTATTCTATAACAAATAGCCATAAATTCGGTTGGATATTTCTCTATGTGTTATAATTAAAGCTATTATATTTATTTAATGTATAAAAATATTGAATACTCTATTTTGTCAAGGAGATATATTGTTGGGTAGTTTACTGTTTTTGATTATAGGTATATTTCTGATATATGGAGAGTTTTCCACACTTTTTCACAATACAGAGCTTGTAGGAGATATAGGCAGTATCATAGGCAGTAGCAATATCAAGATGTTTGGTTATTTGGCTTATGTTGATTTTGTTTTATTGATGATACCGCTTTATATGTTTTTTAAAAAGCCATATATGCTCAAGAGACTCGAAGGGTATGTGGGCTGGATACTTCTGTTTATATCTCTCATCATATTGCAGGTATTGCTAATGGGCATAGACGGAGGTCAAATAGGTATCCGCATATACAATACAATGGCACCTTTTATAGGCAAAGCCGGATTGTGGCTATTTTTTGTAATGATATTTACAATATCAATTATATTGATTTTTGAAGAGTTGCCTGACTTTGGGGCATTTTTTGACTATCTTTTGGAAAAAGTTAAAAATTTATATTATTTTACAGCAGAGTTTTTAGAGAGCAAAATAGACAATTTCAAATCCAATAAAAGTGACAACAAAGCTGAATCAAAATTTGTCAAACTCTTTACAGATATAAAAATGATGATAGATTATATTATAAGACCATCCAAAAAAAGAGAGATAGAAGAGATTTTGGATATGAAGCTTGACCCTTTGGATTTGAATACGGCAAAAAGAAAAAGAGAATATATTGATGCTCTAAACAAAGATACAGACAGAGTAGATGATATGCTCCACTCATCTGAAGCAGAAACTGAAAATGATATTGAAGAGTTTGATTTTGATAAAGATATAAAAGTAGAACTAGACTCTTTTAGAGAGCAAAAAACACAAATTATCGAAAATGAAAGAAGCAAAAAGCCAACAGTTGCCAAGGGCAAAAAAAAGAGTACAAAAAAAGTAGAGATAGTAGATGAGTTGGAAGAGAATACAAAACTGTTACAAAATATAGAAAAAGGCAAAAGAGACAAGCCCAAAAATTTCAAACTGCCAAAATTGGACTTTTTGAGCAAAGCCCCCAGAAACAAATACAGAATTAATGAAGATGAGATTGATAGAAAAATAGGTGAACTTCTTGATAAATTGGGAAAATTCAAAATAGAAGGAGATGTAATTCGCACATATAGCGGACCGTTGGTTACTACATTTGAGTTTAAACCTGCCCCTAATGTAAAAGTATCCAAAATATTAGGACTCCAAGATGATTTGGCAATGGCACTCAAGGCTGAGACTATCAGAATCCAGGCACCAATTCCGGGTAAAGATGTGGTAGGTATAGAGATACCCAATGATGAGTTTGATACTATATATCTGAGAGAAATTTTAGACAGTGATTTGTTTAAACGCTCAAAATCTCCTCTGACTGTAGCACTGGGCAAAGATATAGTAGGCAATCCATTTATCACTGATTTGAAAAAACTGCCACATCTACTCATAGCAGGAACCACAGGAAGTGGTAAATCAGTAGGAATAAATGCAATGATACTATCTTTGCTATACAGAAATGACCCCGATTCATTGAAGCTGATTATGATAGACCCCAAGATGCTGGAGTTTTCAATTTATGATGATATCCCTCATCTACTCACACCTGTCATTACCGAGCCAAAAAAGGCTATAGCCGCACTTGCCAATACAGTAGGTGAGATGGAGCGAAGATATAGACTAATGTCTGAAAACAAAGTCAAAAATATAGACAACTATAATGCCAAAATGAAAAAAGAGGGAGGCAAAGAGTTACCGTATATTGTAGTAATAATAGATGAACTTGCCGATTTGATGATGACAGGTGGCAAAGATGTGGAGTATTCCATAGCCAGACTTGCACAGATGGCAAGAGCTGCGGGTATCCATCTCATTATTGCCACCCAAAGACCGAGTGTAGATGTAGTTACAGGTCTTATCAAAGCCAATTTGCCTTCGAGGTTGAGTTACAGAGTAGGGCAGAGGGTTGATTCAAAAGTAATTTTGGATCAGATGGGAGCAGAGAGTCTGTTAGGTAGAGGAGATGCTCTCTTTACACCTCCTGCTATGTCAGGAATTGTCAGAATACATGCACCATGGAATACCGAAGAGGAGATAGATAAGATAGTAGAGTTTCTAAAAGCCCAAAGAGAGCCGGAATATGATACCAGCTTTTTAGAAAGTAGTGAAGGAGGTAGTGGAGGCGAAGAGCTTGTCAGTGGCACTGATTTGGATCCTCTGTATGAAAAAGCCAAAGAGGTAGTGCTTACAGACAGAAAGACTTCAATATCTTATCTACAAAGAAAGCTCCAAATCGGTTATAACCGCTCTGCCAATATCATAGACCAGTTAGAAAAGATGGGTGTATTATCTTCTCCAAACAGCAAGGGACAAAGAGAGATAATAGTTTAGGCTCACTAATTTTATTTTAAAAGGAATAATATATGTTTCAAAAATCACTACTAAAAAATTTTGTCAAATCATTCTCTTTGCCTGATTATCAATCTCTATACAATTTTGTGACCAAAGATAAATTTATAGCCGAAGATGCAAATGGTGCAGAGTTTATAGCACTCTTAGCCAAGATGTTAAATTGGACAAATTACAGCCGAGAGGTAAAAAATGATACCGATAGAAAAAAGGCTGATGGGGTAATATATGATAAAGATGGCAATCCAATAGCAATAATTGAGCTAAAATCAAGCGATAAAGATATATCAAACAGAGATATTATCGCTCAAGCTTTCAGATACAAAAATGAAAAGCCAACCTGTCGTTATGTAATTATCTCAAACTTTAAACGCTTAGATATTTATAGTGATAGTAATGAAACATCTTACTCTGTTGATTTGACAGAGGCAGAAAATTATAAAACGCTATATGCTCTATTAAATCAAGCCTCTTTAGAAAATAATGAGATAGCAAGACTTAAAAAAATATCAAAATCCCAAGAGCAAATCACAAAAGAAGTATATAAAGAGTATAGTGATTTTCGATTGAAGCTTTTAAATAATCTCATCAAAAACAATCCAAACCTTTCAAAAGAGCTTATATTTGAAGCTACCAATAAATTACTTGATAGATTTATGTTTATTCTATTTGCCGAAGATAGAGGACTTATTCCACCAAACAGTATTGATACAGTAATAAAACAGTATGAGAGTTCTCAAGAGTGGGGAGATGATACTCCTTTGTATGAGTATTATAAAAAATATTTTCACTTCATTGATGTAGGAAATCCCAAAATATCTATCCCAAAATATAATGGAAACCTATTCAAGCCTGATGAGATATTGGATACTCTAATCATAGATGATGAAGTTATAAAAGATGATTTGTCTCATCTATCAGCTTATGATTTTAGTGATGATGTAGATGTAGAAGTTTTAGGGCATATATTTGAGCAATCTATCAATGATTTGGAAAAAATCAAAGAGACACTAATTCAAGAGCATAAAGTAGCAGACAAAAGGAAAAAAGATGGAGTCTTTTATACTCCCAAATTTATAACAGAATATATAATTAGCAATACTATTGGAAAATTGTGTCAAAACAAAAAAGATGAATTAAAACTCTTAGATGAGTCAAAAGATAACAAAAGAGCAAAAGCAAAAAGAAGAGAGGCTCTAAATAAATACAAAGAGTATCTTGAAAATTTAAAAATAGTTGATCCAGCTTGTGGAAGCGGTGCATTTTTAAATGCCTCTTTTCGCTATCTTTTAAATGAGCATCAATGGATACAAAAAGAGTTGCAGTTAGCAGATGCAGGACTCTTTGAACATCACGATATAGATAAGCAAATTATAGAAAATAATCTATTTGGAGTGGATATAAACAGTGCAAGTGTTGGCATTAGTAAATTGAGCCTCTGGCTTCAAACAGCCAAAAGAGACAGAGCTTTATCAGACTTGGCAAATAATATCAAATGTGCCAACTCTTTGCTAAGTGATTGGAGAGAGTTATTCCCTCAAATTATGGACAATGGTGGCTTTGATGTAGTTATTGGTAATCCTCCCTATGTCCGTCAAGAGAGTATCAAAGAGTTAAAACCACAATTAAAAGAGATTTATAGCGTATATAGTGGCACAGCCGATTTATTCGTCTATTTTTATGAATTGGCTCAAAATATCTCAAAAGATAGTGGCTTAAATGGGTATATCTGTTCAAATAAATTTTTTAGAGCAAAATATGGTGAAAAATTAAGAGAGATGATTTTAAGCAAAACTACCATTAAAAGTATTGTTGATTTTAATGGAGTAAAAGTATTTGAAGATGCCACAGTAGATAGTGCTATTACCATTTTGGAAAAAGGTTATAAAGATAATAACATTTTCAAAGTCTGTCTAAAAGATTTTGATAACTGCTTTGATATGTCTCAAAATGATTTGAGCAAAGATAGCTTTTCATTTGTAACACCACAAGAGTTGGCTATCAAGAAAAAGATAGAAAAAGTAGGCACTCCACTAAAAGAGTGGGATATAAATATAAATTATGGAATTAAAACAGGTCTAAATGAAGCTTTTATTATTGATGGAGCCAAAAAAGATGAACTGATAAAACTTGATAGTAAAAACAAAGAGATAATAAAGCCACTTTTAAGAGGTAGGGATATAAAAAAGTATGAGATAAATTTTGCTGATAAGTGGATAATTACTACATTTCCAGCTTTGCATATAAATATTGATGATTATCCACTAATAAAGGAGTATTTAGCAAGTTTTGGTAAGAGATTAGAACAAAGTGGTGAAAAAGGGAGTAGAAAAAAAACAAATAATAAATGGTTTGAGACACAAGACCAAATTGCTTATTATAAAGAGTTTGAGAAAGATAAAATATTTTATAGTGAAATAGGTAATGGAATAGATTTTTGTTTTGATAATAAAAAATTTTATTGTAATAACAAATTATATTTTATAACATCTACAAATTTAAATTTAAAATACGCTATTGCTATTTTTAATTCTAACTTATATGATTTTTACTTTAAATTAATTTTTAATTTTGGAGGAGGTAAAGGAAAAGATAGTTTTAAAAAACTCCCAATCCTAAAAATTTCAGAAGATGAGCAGAAGCCATTTATAGATTTGGTAGATAAAATCATAAACTCCAAAGAAAAAATCGCCAAATATAAAAAACACTTCGATAGCCTAAATGCAGTCGATAAGATAGAGATAAAAGAGGAGATTGAAAAATTAGAAAATATAGTAAATGAGAGTATTGAAGAGATTGATAGATTAATTTATAAACTCTATGGATTGAGTAGCGATGAGATTAATATTGTAGAGGGGGCTTATTAGACCCCTCCCCACTTTTAAGTCTATTACTATCACCTGGCACCTGTTACATATTCATCAAAATCTAATCAAAAGTGGATATGTTGATAAAGCCGAACATTGGAGATATTCGAGTGCCAGGGATTATAAAGGAATTAAAGGTTTGATTGATATTGAAAGATTACGGTAAATTTAGCTTAAATATGCATCCCAAAGCTGGAGCTTTGGGATGAGTAAAAATGCTGGATTTCACTCCTACTCCTATATTATTTAATGCGAGTATCGGATAAGAGATAACTATAGATATTCTATCAAATTTCTTTGATTACTCACTTGTTTAAGTGGAGACCATTCAAAACTCTGTGTTAGTAACTTTTAAGAGCGTCCTTTTCCTTTTCCTTTTTCTTCGTCTTTAGGATAAACTCCCTCTTTATTTGTTAAAAGTTCATCACCTTCATAGTAACAACCATTAGTAACACCTAAGTTTTTGAGTGCTTTATCAAATGCCCAGTAGTGGCTGTAGCTCCCTTTTCGCAAAAATTCAAATGCTGAAACTACATCTTGTGCATTAGAGTCTTGTGCTTGTTTTATATACTTATCTAAATCATTCACATCTGTTACCTCTACCATACAACCAACCTTTAGAGCATCCTCTTGTGATTCTTGTCCTAATGCATAAAGAGTAT
>WFNP01000046.1 GCA_015488535.1 Nitratifractor sp. | reverse complement strand
ATACTCTTCTTCCAAAAAGGGGAGTAGGGAGATTCTAAATTTATCATATTTATTTCTTATAGTAGAATAACTTATATTTAATTTTTGTGATGCTTCTAATGCACTCAAATCACTGCAAAAGGCTTCTATTATGGATATTTCAGTAGATATTTTTTTGGGTGAATATCTCTTTTTGCACTTGGAGCATTTGACTCTACCGTCATTGAGCAGATATACGGGAGCTTTGCAATAAAAACAGTGATTTATATAATAGATTGTTTTAATTGGACACTCCTTATGAGAGACTAATTCGCCTTTAATCTTAACAATGTATAATTTAGAAATAACTGAATAGTCATTCATAAAGGAAATCATATGGAATTTAGTCTTTTGCTTATTTTTTGGTATGGGATACTCCATGCCTTTGGACCAGACCACCTAACAGCTATTGCTGATTTTAGTATCGGCAAAAGCAGAGCTAAAACGATGTGGATTACTCTTGCATTTGCTATTGGGCATGGGATATCTCTGTTTTTATTTGCCAAACTATTAGAGCATATGAAATTATCTAGCCAAATACTTGAGTATGGAGATGTGATATCTTCAAGTGTCATTATATTGATAGGTATTTATCTACTGTTTATGGCTCTAACTAATAGAATCAATATCGGCAGACATACACACAATGGAGTGGAGCATATTCATATATGGTTTGGCAAAGAGCATAAACATGATACAGATGATACAGAAAAACGCACAGCTTCAGCTTTGACTATAGGCGCTTTGATGGGTGCCGGGGGTGTGCGGGGAATGTTGGTAACACTGAGTGCTATATCTCATAATGAAGTAAATTTTGCAATGGTAGCAGCATTTACAGCCGGAGTGATGCTGATATTTTTGACCTTTGGATATCTGGTATCATTAATCAATGAAAACTATTTAACCACAAAAAGAAATGTAAAAATAGCATTTGCTACAGCCGGAATAGTATCTCTGGTAGTGGGTGCTCAAATGTTAATATAAAAGGAGAATAGATTATGTGTAAAGATTGCGGTTGCTCAATTACAGAGCATCATCACCATCACCACGATAGTGTAGTTCATGATAATCCTCAATTAAATGATAGCAAAACAATAGAGGTAATAGACAAGATTTTGGCAAAAAATGACCATGAAGCAGAGCATAACAGAGAGCATTTTAATAAGCATAATGTATTGGCTATAAATATGATGAGTTCTCCAGGTAGCGGTAAGACTACGCTACTTGAAAAGATAGCAGATATCGCTCCGTTTAAATTTGGTGTGATTGAGGGGGATTTAGAGACAAATAGAGATGCCGATAGAATTAAAGCCAAAGGGATACCCGCTTATCAAATCAGCACAGGAAGTGCATGTCATCTGGATGCTTTTATGGTGCATAAAGGGTTGCACAATATGCCTCTTGATGAGATAGATGTATGCTTTGTGGAAAATGTAGGTAATTTAGTGTGTCCGGCTAGTTATGATGTAGGCACACATTTAAATATAGTCTTAGTTAGTGTGCCAGAAGGCAGTGATAAGATAGAAAAATATCCAGTAATGTTTAGACAGGCTGATTTGGTGCTGATTACCAAAACAGATTTATTGCCGTATTTTGATTATGATATAGAACATGAAAAACAAGAGGCCAGGAAAATAAAACCAAATGTGGATATCTTGGAAGTAAATATAAATGATTTAGACTCTATCAAGAGGGTAGTAGATTGGATAGAGTTCAAAAGAGCATTTAGATAGGAGTAAATTGATGTGTTTGTCTATTCCAAGTAAGGTAATAAAGATTGACAAGGAGAGTGAAATTGCCATAGTTGATACTATGGGAGTGCAAAGAGAAGCTAGTTTGATGATGATGAGTCAAGATGATATAAAGGTAGGCGATTATGTGCTACTTCATATAGGCTTTGTGATGAATAAGATAGATGAAAAAGAGGCACTACTCTCAATTGCTACATATCAAGAGATACTTCAAAAGATGGATGAAGAAGAGAGAAAAAGAGCGATATTAGAAGATGATGAGTGTGCAAATAGAGGAATAGGGTAGTATGAAAGAGAGTTTAGAGCTTAAAAATCTATATGATGATTTTAGAGATAGTAAGACTATCAAAGCATACTCCAAATTGATACATCAAGAAGCTAAAAAATTAAATAGAAATATCAATATTATGGAGGTGTGTGGAGGTCATACACATACAATTATGAAGTATGGATTACCTCAACTGATGCCTAAAAATATCAAATTTATACATGGTCCAGGTTGTCCAGTTTGTATAATGCCAAAGCATAGAATTGACCACGCTTATACTTTGGCTATGCAAGAGGATGTAATATTAGTAACCTTAGGAGATATGATAAAGGTTCCCGGAAGCAAAGGGAGTCTGCAACAAGCCAGAGCCAAGGGTGCTGATGTGAGATTTGTATATTCTCCTATGGAGTGTATAAAGATATCTAAAGATAATCCAGATAAAAAGATTATATTTTTTGCAATAGGGTTTGAGACAACTACACCTATGACAGCCGGATTGATTGATGTAGTTATAAGACAAAATATAAAAAACATTCTTTTTCATATCAATCATGTAACTGTACCAGAGGTGATGGAAGAGTTGATAAATAGCCGGGATGAGCATATAGATAGCTACAATAATCAGATAGATGCCTTTTTGGGACCCAGCCATGTGAGCGTGATAGCAGGAGCCAAAATTTATGAAAAATTTCCAAAAGAGTATCATCGCCCTGTAGTTGTAAGCGGTTTTGAGCCGGTGGATGTGATGGAGGGTGTATTGATGATACTTAAGCAATTTAATGAGAATAGATGTGAAAATGAGATTCAATACAAAAGAGTAGTCAGCTTCGAGGGTAATATAAAAGCTCAAGAGATGATAGAAAGATATTTCAAAAAGGCAAGTCTGTTCAAATGGCGAGGGCTTGGCAATGTCTCAAATAGCGGATGGAAGCTAAAAGAGGAGTATAGCTATTTAGATGCTGAGGTGATTTACAAAGATATATTGCCGATTGAAGAGATAGAAGACCACAAGCTGTGTATATGCGGTGATATTCTAAGAGGTATAGCCCACCCGACTGAATGCACGATATTTGGCACTGCGTGTAAGCCAAATAATCCTGTGGGTAGCTGTATGGTCAGTAGTGAAGGGGCATGTGCGGCATATTATAAGTATGGAAATTTAATATAGGATTACAAAATGGTAAAAACAGTTCCGCTCTCTGCCGGTAATGGCGGTGAAGAGAATAGTGAGTTAATCAGCAGAGTATTTTACAAAGCTTTTAAAAATGATATATTGCTAAAAAGTGAAGATGCAGCACTCTTGGATATAGATGGCAAGGTTGCTATGAGCACAGATAGTTTTACCGTAACACCGCTTTTTTTTAATGGTGGAGATATAGGCAAACTCTCAATATGTGGCACATGTAATGATTTGGCGATGATGGGAGCTAAGCCAAAATATTTAACTGTAGGATTTATTATAGAAGAGGGTTTTGGGTATAGAGAGCTTGAGAAGATTGTCCGCTCTATGAAAAAAGAGCTTGAGATAAACGGGGCTGTTATTGTCAGCGGTGATACAAAAGTGATGCCAAAAGGGACAATTGATAAAGTGATTATAAATACCACAGGAGTTGGAGAGGTAAATTATGAGGGAATTAGCTCAAACTCTATAACTGAAGATGATTTAATCCTTGTAAGTAGAGATATCGGCTCACATGGAGCTACTATTTTTACAGCAAGAGAAGGGATAGAGCTTAGTAGCAATCTAAAATCAGATTGTGCCTCTTTATATCCAATTGTTAAAGCTTTGCTAGATGAGAGAGTTAAAATTACAGCTTTAAGAGATGCTACAAGAGGGGGATTATCGGCAGTATTGAATGAGTGGGCAAGGCAGAGTGATATCTGTATAGAGATTGATGAAGAATCCATTCCAGTATCGCAAGAGGTTTTTGGAGTATGTGAAATGCTTGGATTTGAGCCTACAATGTTGGCAAATGAGGGGACATTTTGCTTAGCTATAAATAGAGATGATGCTTTTAGAGCTTTGGAAGTATTAAAAAGATTTAATGAAAATGCTCAAATTATTGGCAAGGTTACAGATGCTCATAAAAAAAGAGTAGTATTAAACAGTAGTTACGGCACAAAGAGATTTTTGGATACTCCAACAGGTGAACTGCTACCTAGGATTTGCTGAGATATTGTTATAATGGCTTTATCGTATTTGGTTGGAGGATATTATGCAAAAATTACCAATAGGCATTCAGACATTTGAAAATATAAGAGAAGATAATTACCTATATATAGACAAAACAAAAGAGGCTTTTGATTTAATAAACGGCTATAAATATATATTTCTATCTCGCCCCCGAAGATTTGGAAAAAGCCTATTTCTTGATACTTTGCAAAACATATTTGAAGGAAACAAGAAGCTCTTTGAAGGGCTTTATATTTATGATAAATGGGATTGGAATATAAAGTATCCAGTTATAAAGATTAGTTGGGGTGGAGATTTTAAAACATTAGAATCCACTCAAAAAGTAGCTATGATATTGATGCAAGAGAATCAAAAAAGACTCGGTATTGAGTGTAATAGTAATATCCCAGCTGGGTGTTTGAGAGAACTTATTCAAAAATGCTATGAAAAATATAACCAAAAAGTAGTAGTTTTAATAGATGAATACGATAAACCAATTTTAGATAATCTTGATAATATCGATAGAGCCAAAGAAAACAGAGACTTTTTAAGAGGCTTTTATATTCAACTTAAAGAGAATGACAGATATCTGAAGTTTGCATTTTTAACAGGGATTTCTAAATTTAGCAAAGCTAGTATATTTAGTGGATTAAATAATCTTGTAGATATTTCACTTATGGCAAAGTTTGGAAATATATGTGGATATACTCACAAAAATATCAAAAATGAGTTTTATGAATACAGTAAAGATTTTGATTTAGAGAAGGTAAAGCAGTGGTATAACGGATACTATTTTTTAAAGGATAGAATATATAATCCATTTGATATTTTAAGACTCTTTGATAGTGGAGCATTCAAAAACTACTGGTGGGAGAGTGGTCAGGCTTATTCACTAATTGAGATGTTAAAAAGAGGCTCTTACTATATTCCAGAGCTTGAAAATTTGGTGGTAAGTGATGATTTACTAAATAGCTTTGAGATAGAGGATTTGAAGCTTGAAGTTTTGCTCTATCAAGCTGGATACTTGACAATAAAAGAGCAGTTTATTGATTTTGATGATACAATAAGTTATAAATTGACAGTGCCAAATAAAGAGGTGCAAATTTCACTAAATAAACTAATTATTGATTATCTAACAAAAAGAGTAG
>WFNP01000045.1 GCA_015488535.1 Nitratifractor sp. | reverse complement strand
AGATGTGTATAAGAGACAGAGCTTTATTTTTATCTGATATTGTTTTATGTGTTTTATTGTCAAAATCTATTTGATTTCATTCTATACTAAGTAATTCATTTAATCGTCTTCCCTCCGATAACCACATAAAAAGGGTGTGAAAAGGCTCGATAGGGTACTTTTTTATAGCTTGAAATAGGGCATTTATGTCATTTTCACTTAAAGATATGTGGACTGTATTATCAAATTTTGGTATCTGTATAAGAGATGCTGGATTACCGTTAATAATACCCTTATCTGCATAATGCTTGAAAAGCAGACGCAAAACCTGCTTAATGCTTTGTGCCGTTCGTGGTGCCACTCCTTGCTTAAGCATATAGTTTACGATTGACTGCAACTCTTTAGGCGTTATTGTCTTTAGTATCCGATTTCCTAATTTCGGCTTAATCCATTTTTTATATGTTTGCTCATAGTACTCTTGTGTTCTCGGCTTAATTGCACTATCTTTATAACTTAAATACTCTTGCATAGCCTCATTAAGAGTAATCTGCCCTACTCTATAATGCCCCTAAAAATCAAGACAACATTTCAAAAGATTTAATTTCATTCCCATCTGTTACCCTACGCCACACTCTTTAGATAGTCAAGATACACATTCATCGGTTTTTTATAGTCCAAACTTGAATGAAATCTTTTGAAATTGTATTTGTGTATATATGCTGCCACTCCTTCTTTTAAATCTTTAATGGTTTCGTAATTGCTGATATAGATATTGCTATGTTTGAGGGTTCTGAAGAACCTCTCAATAACAATATTGTCAATACTTCTACCTCTTCCATTCATAGAGATTTGAATTTTGTTGTCTTTGAGCAGTTTTGTATGCTCATGACTGGTGTATTGGCTCCCCTGATCGGAGTTGAATATCTTAGGCTTAGGATACTTTGAGAGTGCTTCTTGAAGTACATCGGTAGCGAGTGTTGCATCCATGGAGTTTGAAATCTTATATGCAAGTACAGCTTTAGAGTGCCAATCGATAATGGCAGCGAGATACATGAATCCGCCATTAATGCGGATATAGGTAATATCTCCGCTCCACACCTCGTTTGGATTTGGAACATAAACATGCTTTTTCTTACCATCTTGTTTCCAATACTGCTTTAGAAGATACTCATAAATCTTATGTTCTGGATGTTTGATACTGGTAGCTCTTTTTTTCGTTGGATAGATAGCCTGTAAACCTAATATCCCCATATATTTAAGCACCCTGTTTTTCCCAATGCTATGTCCATCCTTTTTGAGTTGTGCATGGATCAGTCTGTATCCATACTCAGAGTTATCTGTAGCTATCTCATCTATTTTATGGAGTATTTTTATATCTTCTGGACTCATAGGCACCGCTTTGTAATAGTAGCTACTTCTACTGATACCAACAAGTTCATACTGCTCTGATACGGATAGCTGTTTATGCTTGGACTCTATCAGAGACTTTTTATCATTCAAGCCCAAGCTCCCTTTGTCCTCACTTCGTTGCGGAATTCCGCTTCGCTACATCCCGCTGCCCACTCTGCTTTGATGGTCGCTTTACCGAGTGCTTTGGCAAGTTGTTCATTTTCAGATTTGAGCTCTTCTATCTCTTCTTTGTAAGCCTTTGTAGCCCCACCAACATCAAAGGCCAATGACGCATTCTCTAAAAACTGTTGTTTCCATTTCCCTAAAGACTGAGAAGTTACCCCATATTTCGATGCCAGCTGACTTGTCGTCATCTCCTCTTTGAGCATCTCCAAGACTATTTTCGTTTTTTGTTCGGCTGTGTAAGTTTTACCTTTTTTTCTACTCATTTTCTTTTCTCCGTAATTCTGTGCGTTTTATCTTTTTTGAAAATAAATCTTACTGAATTTTTGTCTTAGATTTTAGGGGCCATTATATATTTTAGGATAGTTTTTCAAGGATTATTGCAAAATTTGGGATGAAGCATGTTATCAAAAAGCTTGTTTAAACAAATTTTGCTATCATTGTAAAAAAGAAACAAAGGGGAGTTTT
>WFNP01000044.1 GCA_015488535.1 Nitratifractor sp. | reverse complement strand
TTTAAAGCGGTACGCGAGCTGGGTTCAGAACGTCGTGAGACAGTTCGGTCCCTATCTGCCGTGGGCGTTGGAAGATTGAGGAGAGTTGCCCCTAGTACGAGAGGACCGGGGTGAACGAACCACTGGTGTACCAGTTGTCCTGCCAAGGGCACCGCTGGGTAGCTATGTTCGGATGTGATAACCGCTGAAAGCATCTAAGCGGGAAGCCAACTCCAAGATGAATCTTCCCTGAAGCTCCCTCGAAGACCACGAGGTTGATAGGTTGGATGTGTAAGCGATGAAAGTCGTTTAGCTGACCAATACTAATAGAGCGTTTGAGATTATTATGAATCTAGCACTACCTTATTAAGCATACTTCAGTTCAGACTCTTAACAATGTTAATCTACTCTCAACCGGGAGAATTAAGTCTATCAAGATAGATTTACTTCTCTCGGTGGTGCTGCTAGAGAGAGGGTCACACCCAGCTCCATTTCGAACCTGGAAGTTAAGCCTCTCATCGCCAATGATACTTCCGGCTACGCTGGTGGGAAAGTAGGTCAGTGCCACCCTGAGAGTATTTATTCTTACTTACTTTATTATTCCCCTTTTTTAATTCTTTTTAACTATTAAGAAACAATCATAATTACATTAGTTATTAGTTATTAGTTATTAGGCATTGTATTGTATTGTATTGTATTTTATATAAAAATCCCCAATTTATTATAGATTGTATAATGAGATTTTTATTTAGTTATTGCTCTTTTATAGATGTTTTTATATTGTCTGTTTCATTCTTATACGGAATATATTTTCCAATGCCCAATGCTTATTGTCTAATTACCAACTATTTTTATTTCCTGTTTTTAGTTTTTTTTGTTTAACTTTGTTGAGAAATCTGTTATACAATTATGGGCATATAATGATTCTATATAAAAGGTATTAGAGTGGGAGGATTTTCAAAGTTCGTTTTTTATAATGTTATTGTATATGTAGTCTATTTTATTATTGATAAGATATTTTCTCTTTTTCATCTATATAGTTCAAAAAGTAATATGTTAGCTTTGCCATCTGCACAGGATATGAATTTGATTATTATTAACAGTGTATTATCATTTATTATAGGGTATTTTATCTTTAGATATATCAAAAGATATCTTGAATAGTAATAATTAAATTCTATATTGTGTGGGACTAAAGTCCCACCATCTATATTTGCTAAAGATATTAATATAGTCCAAATTTACCGTCAGCTCTTTTATACATTACTCTCATTCTGCCTTCATTATCGTTGAATACGATAAATTGTCTTTTTGGGTCATCTTTTAAAATGGCTTTTGCTTCATCGAAATCAAGAGGTTTGTGAAGCTCCAAATCCATAGGAACAATATCTTCATCAGTCTCACTCAGATAGTCTAGCTGTTCTTCTGCCTCTTCTAGTTCACTCTCCAATTCTTTTAGACTCATATTATTATGGTCTTTGATTTTATCTGAGTATCTTCTGAGGCTCTTTTTCATTCTCTCTACTGCCAAATCAATTGCAGCATATACATCTTTGTCTCTTTGGGTAATTACTACTGTCTGCTTGTCTTTTAAATTTACGACAAACTCTACACTAAATCCTTTTTTACCGTTTTTGGTATCACCAGATATAATACAGTGTACAGAAATAATCTCCAAGTTATATTTTTCCAGACTTTCTATAGCACTTTCAATATAATTTTTGATAGGTTCAGTAAGCTCAAAATGTCTTCCTGCAATATGTTTATTCATCTGTCCATCCTTTTTGGTTCATTATATTTGACTATAAATTATAACCTAAATGTGCTTTGTTTCACTATCTGATTGCTTTGAAAATTTCTCTATATATATTGATTGTGAAGGGAATGCAAATGATGAGCCGTGTTTATCTACTATCTGCATTATTTTTAAATGTAAATCTTCTCTGATATCTAGATATTTTCTCCAATCAGATGTATTTGTAAAGGTATAGAAAAATATTCCAAGATAGCTATCTTCAAATCTGTCAAAATTTACCAGTGTGGTCTGATCTTTTGCAATATCAGGATGATTTGAGAGCATCTCTTTCAAATCTTTCAAAATAGCCTTTATCTGTTCTGTGCTTGTATCATAAGTCAAGCCTATAACCATTTTTATCCTTCTGACACCTCTTCGAGAGAAGTTTTCTATATTACTGTTGGCTACTATGGAGTTTGGAACTACTACTACAGATTTTTCAAATGTCCGTATTTTGGTAGTTCTCATACCAATATCTTCTACTGTACCCTCTACACCATTTACTTTTATCCACTCTCCTACACTGATTGATTGATCTAACATCAAAGCAATTGAACCAAATATATTGGCAGCAGTATCTTTGGCAGCAAGAGCAAATGCCAAACCACCGAGTCCAAGTGAAGCCATAAAGGCAGTAACATTTACTCCAAAATTATATAGTATGGTGATAAATCCCAAAGATACGATAATTATTCTCAATACTCTGATAGTAAATGCACTTAATTCATATGAAAAGTGTCTGTTTTTACGGCTGAAATCATACAACACTTTGGCTATTGCTGGTGTGATGGAATAGAATATCCAGTAGATATCTATGATTATCATTGTGCTTAATAGTATTTTTGTAAAACTGTTATATAAAAATATCAGTTTAAAAAAGAGGTCTATTCCTATGATTACAAAGAGAAATCTTAAAGGGTATTTCATCTCTTGGATAATTATATCATCAAGTTCTGTTTCACTTTTTGCTGCAAATTTTATCAAGATTTTGGTAGTCAGTATAGTTAAATATTTTCTCAATGCTAAAAATATGAGTAGTACTGATACAGCTGCCAACAGATTTGCCAAAGGTATTCCAAATATTGTATATGTGAAGTATTCACCGTAACTACTGTTGTATAGATGATTGATATATCCCTGAATAGTGTTATACATATCTTTATCTACACCATTTATAATATCTTTGCTTGTGTCAGTTACTACTTGTAGTGCTTTTGTGCTATTTTGTTCTATAGTTGTATTGCCTGCCATCAAATAATCCTTTTTCAGCTTTTAGATATATTCCTTTGGAGATAATAGAATGGTAAATTATATCCGAAGGTAGATGGTATGAGAATTAAAGTAATATTTTTATCTATGGCTTTTATAGCATTTGATTTGATGAATGCATCAGAATACAAATATGAGGTGATTTCTCCATTGATGGGAAAGTTGGGGACTATAAACATCAACACCAATATAAAAGATAATACTTATGAAGTGAAAGCCAAAGCCTTGACTGAAGGAATGGCAGCATTTTTGACAAAACACAGACAAGAGAGTTATATATCCAAAGGACACGGTAAAAAATCAAACTATATTACCGATTTGTTTAAAATTACCCGTAATATGAAAAACAAGAAAGAGATAGATAAGTATATATTTGAACATAACAGCTCTATTGTTTTGAAACATAGATTAAGATGGAAGCATAATCATCTCAAAAAAGATGATACAAAGCCTTTGAAATATCATACAGATAAAGATTTGGCAGCTGTTTATTTAAATATTATTCCTGTCTTGTCAGGAACTTTTGGAGTAAAAAAGAGCTTTATGGTAGCCGGTGCTGACAAGATAGGTGGAAATATAATCGTATATACTCCATCCAAAGAGAGAGCCAAAAAGGAGTTGGATAAGTTGGAATTAGAGAGTGGTAATATTGTGATAGTTACTACAAATGGAGAGATATTCGGTAAAAAGGGCAGAGAGATGATAATGGCGATAGATAATAATGGTGTCATGAAAAAAGCGTGGCTTGAAGCTGTCCCTGTTGTAGGAGTAATCTATGTTCAACGAAAACGATAAAAAGAAAAACAGAGGTATAGATGCCTCTTTTGTAACAGCTGTAATATTTCTGCTTTTTCTGGCACTTTTCCCAAAATATTCACCCTTTTTGGAATCACCACAACATGATGACTCCATAGTCGGATTTTTATTCAAATTATACTTTTTTATAGCAGATCAGACACTTGGTATAGTCCATGAAGCCGGACATGGAGTATGTTATATATTTCACTGTCCCCAATTTATTACAGCTGCAAACGGCACTATATTTCAGATAGCTTTCCCTCTTGGAATTTTTTTATATTATAAAAAAAGGCAAAACAGTATCGGAGCATATATAGCACTCTTTTTTACAGGTTTTTCTCTCTCTTATACTGCATGGTATATATCTACTTCAGATGAAGGACTTTTGGTTCCTGCTTCCAAGAGTTTTTTGGGAGTAGATGGATATCACGATTTTAATTATATTCTCTCTCAACTGCATCTTTTAGATAGCTATAGTCTCATAGCAGGTATAGTCAAATTTATGGCATTTGCGATAATGATATATAGTGTGTATAAAATGTTTATGTCTGCCTTGGAAAAGAGGAGCTAAAAAAATTTTTACTATTGTGTATCCAAGTCTATACCATCTAATCTCATTACAAGAGAGGGGGTTATATCTTTAAATTGTAATATTTTTTCTCCTTTATGCTCACTTTTGAACTCTTTGGCACTCTCTTTGTCTGCAAACGGTATCAATTCATTACCCATAGGACCATATATATCAGAACCTACCACATACCAGGCTTTTTTTGCATCTATTGCATGAAGTGTGTAAAAATCCTGAACCAGCATTTTGGTTATTTTGTTTCTGTCAAATGGGAAATCTCCATCAAATATATAAAATTTCATCATATCTTTTACACCGTCAAAATAGTATTTTTTTCCATTGACTGTAATTTCTGCACTCCACTTTGGATATTTGTGGACAAACATTCCACATACCGGACATTTTGCATCTTTTGGTACATCTATAAACTGGTTTGTTTCTGTATTTTTAAGATTTTTTCTGTTTTTTAGGTATATAGCCAGAGCCAAAGCCCTGTCTCTGTCTAGATATCTACAAAGTTTGGATTTGTATATTTTGTGTATTGTAGAGTTTGTATCAGATGATGAATCTATAGAAAATATATCTTTTTTACATAAAATATCTGCTACTTTTTTACCCTTTTTGGACATTTTTTGGATATAAGCACTCGGTGTGGCATATATAAATATTATAGATATTATAAACAGTATGATTGTTTTTTGCATTTGCAAACCTTTGATATCTTGTCAGTATAAATAATATAATTTGTAATTATACTATAAGATTTAGATACAATATCGATGACAAAATCAGGAGTAAACAGTATGCTCAATAACAGTGTATCTTCTATAGCGATAGGCTCATTTGACGGTATTCATACAGCACACCGTGAATTGATATCGCTATCTGATGAGATTGTAGTGATAGAGAGGGGTTATGGTAGATTGACTCCGGGATATAAAAGATGTCTGTATTGTGATAAACCGTGTGCTTTTTATATGTTTGACAAAATCAAAGATTTGGAAGCTGAGGATTTTGTTAAAATACTTTTGTCTGCATATCCCAAACTTAAAAAGATTGTAGTTGGATATGATTTTAGATTTGGAAAAAGCAGAAGCGGGACCCCAGATACTATAAGAAGTATATTTAATGGTGAAGTAGTAGTTATAGATGAAGTTACAGTAAATGGTATATCAGTCCATTCTAGAACTATAGCTCAGATGTTGAGAGAGGGTGATATCAAAAATGCAAATTTGCTACTTGGCAGAGAATACTCTATACACGGAGTGCATATATCAGGTCAAGGATTAGGCTCGAAGGAGCTAGTGCCTACGATAAATATATCTGTAGAAGATTATATTCTGCCCAAAGACGGAGTATATATTACACGAACCAAAATATCTGATAAGACTTTTAAATCTGTCTCATTTTTGGGACACAGAAAGAGTACTGATGGCTCCTTTGCAATAGAGACTCATTTGATAGATTGTAAAATAGATATTGCCGATGGTGAAAAAATAGATATAGAATTTATAGATTTTATAAGAGAAAATATACATTTTGATTCTCTTGATGGACTCAGAGAAAGAATTTACAAAGATATTTCCGAAGCTGAACACTATTTTGATATAATCTCCTAATAGAGGTATTTTACTTTTATAGAAAGGGGTGATTTATGGATATAAAAAAGTGTGAAACTCTGGAAGAAGCCAGAGCTGAAATAGATAAACTTGATGAAAAAATAGTAGAGTTGATTGCAGCAAGAAATGCCTATATCAAGCAGTTGGCACACTTTAAAAATTCTATAGATGAAATCAAAGCAGAAGATAGAATAGATAATGTCATATCCAGAGCAAGAAGCAGAGCTATCGAGCTGGGCTTATCTCCAAATTTGATAAATGATTTGTATATCAGAATGATTGATGCTATGGTAGAGAGTGAAGTAGCTGAATTTAAAGATGCAAAGAATTACTAAATGTCCAAAAGATTTTTTTCATTTGTATCTTTGCCATTGATTTTATCAATAGGGGCTATGGGCGATATTTTACCGGATCCTGATAAATATCATACTTTCAGCAGGGATGTATTTATAGACAATATACAGAGTTATGCGAATTATAAATTTGCTGTTTTATATGGTGAAGATGTTTATGGATATCCGACTATCAAGATAATAGATGATAGTGGCAGAGTTCCTGATGCTCCGAAATGGAGTAATGTCTGTATAGTGGCTGTCAAAAAGGTATTATTGGACAGTCTTGATACAGAAGAGGCAGCTGCTGATATATCATCATCTCTTGAGAGTAAAAATTGTCAATATTTTCCAATAACCACTACAAACGGATTGATTATGGATAACAAATATCCAGTAGCCAGGCAGAAGTATCACTATAAAATCAAATCAATCAAAAATTCAAAAGCTGTTTTGAAATTGTATCGCAGAGATATTGAATTTATAGACGGGACAGAGATATCAGAGGATATTAAATGATAAATAAACAGATGAGATTTGTGCTTGTATTGACACTTTTTGTGGCTTATATCACAATGTTTACTTCATGTGGGAGTTCGAGTGTTACAGATAGTATAAAAGATACAGTAAATAATACTATTGATGAAAAAAAGAGTGATTTAACAAAAAAACTCTATCCTGTATTAGATAGTGCAATTAAAAAGGTTGAAATTCCTGTGATTAAAGAGGGTGATATTTGATATATGAAAGCCGGTTTGTATATGCACTTTTTACAACTATCTTTATAGAGTCTATTGTTGTTTTTATACTTTTGCCAAAAGATACAGATATTTTCAGAAAAATTGCTTCTGGCATACTGCCTTCAGCTTTGACACTCCCTTATATATGGTTTGTATTTCCGGCTTTTTTTGGAATGGGTGAATTTTACAGATGGTTTTCAGAGATTTTTGCCATAGTTATTGAGTTATGGGTGATATATTTTATATCTTCTATATCTGTTTTAAGAGCTTTTTTCATCTCTTTGATTGCCAATATTGTATCTTTTTTGCTTGGGATATTGATATTTCGGATTTGACTTTTAACTCTCCTGTTTTATATTACAGAAGAGTTAAGATATATCTATGGCATATAGGGGATAGTTGGCAAAGCTGTATGTTCGGGAATACCCATCATTATATTTGCCGCTGCCATCGCCTGAGATGCTGCACCTCTTAATAGATTATCTATAGCAGAGCTTACGAATAGAGAGTTTCCGTTTTTAGTGGCAAATATATCGCAAAAGTGAGTCCCTGCCACACTCTTGACATCTACAGGTTTGTTTCTTATTCTAATAAACTCTTCATCTTTATAAGCCTCTTTTAATACCTCTATCGGTTCGATATCATCTTTTAATACAGCATAGACTGATACCAATTCACCTCTTGTAGCAGGTATCAAATGAGGTACAAAATTTATTTGAAACTCTCTGCCTTTGATTTTGCGTATCTTTTCGGCAATTTCAGGTGTATGTCTGTGCTTTAGAGGATTGTATGCAAAGAAGTTGTCATTTATTGTTACAAAATGTGTAGTCTCTGAGAGTTTTTTACCTGCACCGCTTACTCCTGATTTTGCATCTATAAATAGTGGAGTATTCTCTTGTAGATACGGAATAAAAGGCAAAATTCCCAAGAGTGTGGCTGTAGGATAACATCCCGGTCCGGCAGTAATTTGAGAGTGTGCTATTTCATCTCTGTAATACTCTATCAAGCCATAAGTTGCAGACTCTAAGTGTTTGGGGTCTTCGTGTGGACAGTAGGCTTTCTCATAGGCTTCTTGCTCCAGTCTGTAATCTGCTGACAAATCGACGACTTTTATTCCTCTGTTTAGCAACTCTTTGGCTATACCCATAGACTCTTTGTGAGGCAGAGCCAAAAATACCAATTCACATCTTTTTGCCATCTCATCTGCATCACTCTTCTCTATCGGTATGGATATAAGATCCAGCAATGAAGGGTGTAAATCTTCTATCAAAGCTCCACCGCTTCTAGTAGCAATATACTCCAATCTGAAAGAGGGATGATTTATCAGCATCTTTACAAGCTCTAATCCGGTATATCCACCGGCTCCTACTACTCCTACTTTTACCATTTTGTTCATCCTTGAGTGTGATTATCTATTATATTTGGAGGCGGGAACTTCACTCGCACACTATTTGAGCTTGAAATTCTCCCTCTATGACATTTATATATCTATAGGCTCGTATTTTACCTCTTCTATATCATACTTCTTTTTACCTCCGGGCAGATTTACTATGACTTCATCTCCTTCACTTTTGCCTAGCATCGCTTTGCATAAAGGAGAGCGGATAGATATGAGACCTCTTGAAGGGTCAGATTCTTGAGTGCCTACCACTACATATTTAATCTCTTCATCTGTATCCTGGTCTGTCAGTATTACGGTAGAACCAAAACTTACTCTCTCATGTGCCAGTTTTGATGGGTCTATTACCTGAGCTCTTCCGAGTAAGTCTGTCAATTCAGAAATCCTTGCCTCCATATGTCCTTGCTTCTCTTTTGCGGCATGGTATTCGGCATTTTCTTTCAAATCACCCAACGCTCTGGCTTCATCTATCACTTTGGCAATATTGGCTCTTTCTACATTTTTGAGATTTTCCAGCTCCATGGAGAGTTTTTTATAGGTGCTTTCAAGCATTGGCTCTTTTTGCATAATCGGTATCCTTTGAGCAAATTTTAAAATTTTGAGTATTATATCGAAAATGAGTTTGTCCAAACAGGAGATGATAATTGAAAAGAAAAAAGATATTGCTTACAAATGATGATGGTTTTGAAGCACCGGGTTTGCTTGGTTTGAGAGAAGCCTTGTCAGCTATTGCTGATGTGATAACTGTAGCTCCCACCATAGAAAAATCAGCTTCATCTCACTCTCTTACATTGACTAGACCATTGAGATTTGTAGAAGTAGAAAAAAATTTTTACAAACTTGATGACGGCACACCTACAGATTGTGTATTTTTGGCTCTAAACAGACTATTTGAGGATGAAGAAAAACCGGATTTGGTAGTATCAGGCATAAATAGAGGTGCCAATATGGGAGAGGATATTACATATTCCGGCACTGTCGGTGCAGCCATGGAGGGTGTGCTTCAGGGGATACCGTCTATCGCAGTATCTCAGGTTTGTAGAGATGATTGTTCTGATATTGTGGCAAAGAGTGATTATGCTTTGGCTATTGAGATGACTCTTGATATATCTAAAAAGATACTTCACAATTCTTTTCCGCTTGAGAGGAGGAAACTGCTCAATATAAATGTACCTCCCCTCAAATCTTCAGAGTGCAAAGGTATTATGGTGACTCATACAGGACATAGAGTCTATGGCAACAATGTAGAAAAACATCTCAATCCAAGAGGAGTTGAGTATCTATGGATAGGATTGCCTGTAATAGAGTGGTATCCCAGATATTGTGATATAAGAGGAATGAGTGATTTTGAGGCTGTAAGAGAGGGGTATGTGTCTCTTACGCCTATACATTTGGATTTGACAAGCTACAGTGATATAGACAGACTCAAGGAGTGGTTGTGAGATTTCAAAGATGCAAAATCCTGTTTGGAGATGAGGGTTTTGAAAAATTGCAAAAATCCAGCGTCATTATTTTGGGAGTAGGGGGTGTTGGCAGTTATGCATTAGATTGTATGTATCGTAGTGGTGTAGGCAGTATTACAATAGTAGATTATGATATCTATGATGAAAGCAACCGCAACCGTCAAATAGGCTCTGATTGTGCTGTGGGTGAGTGTAAAGTGAGTACTCTTGCCAGACTATATCCCAGTATAGAGGTTATAAAATGCAAAATGGATACAGATTGGGTGCATAATTTTGATTTTACTCCTTATGATTTGATTATAGATGCAGCTGATACTACAAGAGTCAAGATAGAGTTGGCAAAAAAAGAGTATAAAAAGCTCATTATGTCTATGGGGTCGGCAAAGAGGATAGATACAGGAAAGATACACTATGACTCTATATGGAAAAGCAGAGGTGATGCACTTGCAAGAAAGATACGAAATGAACTAAAAAAAGCCAAATTTGACAGAAATTTTACCGTAGTATATTCTGATGAGGAGCCAAAATGCAAAGACAAAGGCTCTTTTGTAGCTGTAACAGGAGCATTTGGTCTGACACTATGCTCTGTTGGCATACAAAAACTTTTGGGATAAAACAGATATGCGTATAAACAGTAATTATATAATCATAGCTGTAGTGGTTTTGCTTTTGATAGTATTAAATGCTCTTGGAATGAATTTTCCAATGCCATGGGAAGATGAGTCGGATTTTGTTTTTCAATCCATAGCGTTTGCCAATGATAATACACTGTTTACAAATACATTGAGTGACAACAGAATTATTATGTGGATGCAACCGGGATATATGATTTTTTTGGGACTCATCTTTAAACTCTTTGGTTACTCATTTGAGTTGGCACGGGCTGTTTCGTGGATGCTCTATATTGGAGCTTATATTATTTTGGCTCTTTTGGTAAAAAAGCATCTAAATATAGCGGGATTGATAGCCTTGTCCCTGACTTTTTTGCTACCTGCTGGTTTGGCTGTGGCAAATGTAGCCCGTATGGAGTCATCAATTCTCTTTTTATCTTCTGTATCTTTGTATTTTTTGATGCAGAAGCGATTTATATCTTCATTTGCAATTATAATATTAGGAGTGCTTTTTCACTTTAATATGCTCTATTTTATGATTGCGTTGGCAGGTATTTTTATATATGATTTCAAGTATGCAAATGATAAAAAAATTTCACAAATAGCACTATTTTCAAAATTTGATTTTATACTCCTTGCTATTTCATTATCACTACTGCTGATGTATTTGATATTTGTCTATTTTAATATAGATTCATATATACATGATATGACTTATCAATTTGGAAGAAAGTTTCACAGAGTGCCTTTTTATTACAGTTATAAAAAATTATCAATTACTGTTTTTATATCTTTGCTTTCAGTATATATGTTTTTCAAGCACCAACGAACACATCTGCTTTTTTCTCTGTATGCACTCTGTGCTGTTTTGGTTGTGATGATAGGACAGGAGGGGTGGTATCTGATATTTGAATATATTGGGATAGCATTGGTTTTTGGAGTGCTGTTTGATTATTTTAAAAATATATATTTCAGAGTGATTATGAGTGTAGTATTTGTATTTTATATCTATGGCAACTTCACCGGAGGTTTTGCAAATATGAAACCAGTATTCTATGCGACTCCATATATAGATGACAAAACAGTAAAAAGTATAGAAAATATCATATTGGATTATAAATCATCTCATAAAATAGACAATATGACTATCAGTTTTGAAAGAAAGGGAGTAGATTTACTGTTTGTAAAATTTGCAAAAAAACATAATATTCAAATCATTCACGAACTCCCTGAAAAGGTTGAACATTTCAGAAAAGTAGATATTATTATCTATATCACCAGAGCAAGTGACCCTGGCTGGTTGAAAGATATTCACTATTTACGCCCGGATAGAGCAGATTTGATTATAGTCTCTAATAAAAACTCTGATATAAAAATTATCAAAGGCAAATAAATCTTTTAACTGGTGGTCTCTACTTTGCTGATACCACCACCGAGTTTTCGGACTCTTATTTGCTTGGGGATAGCCTCTTTCATGGCAGTTACATGTGATATGACACCTACGGTTTTGCCTCTGCTTTGCAGTCTGTTTAGTGCATCAAGTGCTGTTTCGAGCGTCTGAGTATCCAGCGTGCCAAAGCCTTCATCTAAAAAGAGTGAATCTATAGATATATTTAAACTTGCCAGCTCCGAAAGTCCCAATGCCAAAGAGAGGCTCACCAAAAAGCTCTCTCCTCCAGAAAGCGTCTCTACCGGGCGTTTTTCATCTGCCTGATATCTGTCTATTATCTCAAAATCCAATATACTTTTTTCATTTTCGCTTCGACTAAGCAGGTATCTGTCACTCAAAATCTGTAAATGTCTGTTTGCCAACTCTATCAATCTGTCCAGTGTGATACCCTGGGCAAATTTGGAAAATTTTGCACCATCGGCAGAGCCTATCATATCATTTAGTTTACTGAGAAGTTCAAGCTCTTCAAGGAGCTTTGCTATCTTGCTTCTGTTTTCATTATATCGTTTCAGATTTGCATTATCCTCTTCTATCTCCTGTCTTATGGCACCAACTCTTTTTAATATCTCTTCGAACTTTGTTTTATTTTTTGATATATCTTTTTCTGTCTCTGATATATCTGTGTTGCTTAAAATATCTTTTGTATGACTATTTAGGCTTTTTTGTATATTGTCATATACTGTTTGCCTGTTTTGTATATTTTTATCTATTTTTGAGCATTTTTCATCAATCTCTTTTAGTGTATCATCATCTATCAAAGCACTTTTGTAATCATTGATATTTTCAAATCCTCTCTCTTTGATAGCCTCTACAAACGCTTCCATAGCTGTATGAAGCTCTTTTTCAAGACTCTTTAACTCTTTGTCTCTTTTTTGTATATCTAATCTCAAATGCTCATTTTTAGTAACAAGTCTGCTCAAATCACTCTTGTATATATTGTATTGTTTATCTGCTTCGTTATATCTGCTGTTGATATCATCTTCAAATTTATCTATATCATCTACTTCCAAAATCTCTTGTCTGCGTTTAATTAATCTCTTTAACTGCTGTTGAGCCTCATCTACTTGCTTAGATAGCTCTTTTATACTCTCTTTAATCTCTCTTGAGTGCTTTGTTAGTTGCTCTTTTTTTGATATCTCAAAAGCTAGTTTGGATTGTGTATCTGTTACTGTTTTTAGAGCCTCTTCAAATCTGGCTTTTTTACTTTTCAGTATTTGGACAAGATTACTTTGAGATTTGCCTATATCATATAATCTGCAAACAGAGTCAATATTTTGCTCTATCTGTTTTAGCTCACTCTCATTCTCATTGATTGCTGTTTCAGTATGTTTTATATCTCCTTGCAATCTGTCATATTCAGACTTTTTCTTTATCAACTCTTTGTTATATTTATCTATTTGTCTATCCAAATCATCTTTTTTGTCTCTGAGAGTTCGTGTCTTTTTTCTGCTTTTTTCTATCCTGCCTGTTATCTCATTTAGTTTCAAAAGGCGATCTCTTAGCTCTTCTATGCTTTTGTTTATGCCATTTTCATTTAGATATCTGTTGATTTGTTCAATTTTTTCTTGAGTCTGTTTGATGTGATTTTGCAGATACTCTCTTTTGCTTTGAAGTTTGGATATCTCTATTGAGATATTTTGATACTCATCTCTTTTTGTAGTCAGAGCTTTTTTTACTTTTGTGATTTCATTTTTTCTACTATCTGCTGTTGTTGGTCTCTCTTGGACAAAAGGGTGGTGCAGTGAGCCACACAGAGGGCACGGCTGATTATCTTTGAGTTTTTTTCTGTCATCTTCATACTTTTTGATTAGTAATTCCTGCTCTTGCAGTATCTCTAAATGCTCTAGTTTCTCTTGTAAAAGAGAGATATTTTGTTCAATTTCTGTTTTTAGAGGCTCTTTTTGCAATAATTCAGATATAGTATCATCCAAATTTTTGTTAAAACTCTCCAACTCCTGTATAAACTTTAATCGCTCATTCAATTTTTCTATAGATATTTCGATACTCTTTTTTTCATCTCTAAGAGATGCTTCATTTGCTTCAAGAGTAATCAGCTCTTCATTACTACTTAGATATCTATTGTTACACTCTTTTTGGCTCTTTTTAAGAGGCATCAATATATTTTCCACTCTTTTTATATCTTCTTCTATACTCTTTATTGAGCTTTTAATGTTTTTTAAATGATTCAGATTTTTTTGTCTTCTGTTTGATAGTTTGTCTCTTTGACTCATATATTGCTCAAGTTGGCTTATATCTTCAGGGAGTTGTTTGTGAGATTGATTTTCATCTATATATCTTTTTTGTATATCCAGGTTAAGATTTAAATTCTCAATCTCTTTGTTTGATATATCTATCTCCTCTGAAATTTCTTTTTCTTTGCTGTTTAGTTTTGATACTCTATTTTTAAGTTCATCGAGAGATTTTTGTCTGTTATCTATATCCTGCTGTATCTCTCTGGCTTTTTTAATGAGTATCTGATTTTTAAAGAGGGACTCTTTTTCACTCTCATATATTTTTTTGCTCTCTTCAAACTTATCTTTGAGACTATTTTCTTTTTGTATATTTTTTTGTAACTCATCTTCTATTTGAGCAAGTCTCTTTTTGCCTGTATTGAGATTTTTTTCTCTATCTTTGGAGATAGCTTCCAAACTTTTGATTTGATTGGCTTTTGTGGCTCTCTCAAGCAGTATGAAATCACTTTTGCTATCTTCTTTTTGTTTTTTTGCACTCTGTAACTCTTCTTTGGCAATATTTAAATCATTTTCGAGCTTTGATTTCTCTTTCAGCCAGTTATACTCTTTTTCAAGTTTAGCTATGCTCTCTTTCAGTTCTTTTTCTTTAGCCTCTTTTTCATTTAACTCTTTTTCAAGTTCTTCTCTATTCTCTTGTGGCAGTATCTTTATCTCTTCTATAGCTCTGTTTTCTTCGGCTATCTTGTGTTTGAGTCTGGAGTGCTTTTCATATACCTTTTTGGAAATTTCACTGTATATTTTGGTATCGGTCATCTTCTCTAGCAGTAGGGAACGCTCTTTCTCTTTGGCTTTTAAAAAGGCATCAAAACTTCCTTGTGCCAACATCATTGAGCGGGAAAATCTGTCATAATCAAGCCCTGTAATCTCTTCCACTTTTTTAGGCACAAGCGAGGCTTTGCTTTCAATGATTTTGCCACTCTCTGTTTCGGCTATCTCCATTTTGTGTGATTGGAAGTTGCCGTTTGGCTGTTTTCTGGCTCTGTGGATACTCCATGATGAGCGGTATCTTTTGCCTTTTGTTTCAAACTCTACTTCACAGAGCATCTCTGCGGTGCCTTTGCTCATCATTTCTCTTGGATTGCTCAATCTTGGTGTTCTGCCATATAAAGCACATACTATGATATCTAGCAGTGTGGTTTTACCGGCTCCTGTCTCACCTGTGATTGAAAAGAGTGACTCTTCTCCCAAAAATTTTTCAAAATCTATTGTGGTCTCATCCTTTAGGGCATTTACATTTTTGGCGTGTATTTTTAGTATTTTCATATCTCTATCTCCGATACTATGCTCTTAAACAGCTCTTTTAGCTTTGTGAGTGTTTGACTGTCAAGATTATCCTCTTTTGATACTCTAAGCTCAAATACCGTATCTGTATCAAGCTCTTTTAGGGTATAGGTATCATTCTCTTCTGTTTTTAGTGCTTTTTCAGCTCTGTGTGTTTTTATAGCCAGTATCTCCAAACCTTTATCTTTGGCAAACTCTCTTAATATTTCTGCACTCAGAGTAGGATTTTTATCATCCATTATCAACTCTATCCAACTCTCTTTGTCTGAAATATTACTCAGTTGCTCAAGTAGTAATTCTCTGTCTCCTTTTAAGCTAATCAATGCCCTAAATGATGGAATGGGTAATATGTCTATAGTTTTGTTTTTTCCTTCAAATGTTATGATATTTATGCTCTTTTGTTGATTGGCTTCGGAGAAACTCAGCGGTATTGGAGAACCACTGTAATATACACTCTCTGATATCTTTTGCGGACGGTGAATATGTCCAAGTGCCGTATAATCGAAATGCTCAAATATAGAAGCTGAAATATTTGACAGAGAACCGATATATATCTCTCTTTCAGAGTCGCTTGTTTTTGCTGAAGTGGTAGTCAGATGTCCTGTAGCTATAATGGGTATATTATCTTTGATTAATTTGGAAGCTTTTTTATATATATCAAGATAAAATCTTTTGATACCTTCGGCAACTGCCTGTTCTTTCTCTTTGGAGCCCTCTTTGGGAATACTTTTACGGATTAGCGAATCTCTCAAAAACGGGACAGCACATAATATACCTTCTGTTTTGCCATTCCATTTAAGAGGTATGAGTGTCTCTTCATCTGCTTCACCTGCTACAATGTGTATATCCATCTTTGATAGTATCTCTTTGGGAGCTTTCAGCGTAGATACAGAGTCGTGATTTCCTCCTGTAATTACAATCTTTTTACATCCTGCCTCTTTTGCATCTATAAGGAAGTTATAATACAGCTCCAGAGCATAATTTGGAGGTGTGCCGGTATCAAATATATCTCCGGCGATGATAAGCAAATCAATATTTTGTCTGGATATTGTTGCAGTGAGCCAGTTTAAGAATGCCTGATGCTCTTTTTGTCTGCTCATTCCCATAAAGTTTTGTCCCAAATGCCAATCTGATGTATGTAAAACTTTCATTATCGACTCCTGTGAGATATCAAAAGATATTGTATCTCTTTTTAAAGAAGAGTTCTGTTTTTATGACATTTGTAAATCTCAAATCAAAAATATTGTCAGCTCTACTGCTCCGTGGGCTCCAAATACCAATGATTGCTCAATATCAGCAGTCTTGGACGGTCCACTTAAAAATAATCCATAAGAGATATCTTCAAAATCTATATTATTATAAGCCTCTTGCATAGTCTCATAGATATTGTCTTGTCTCAAAATAATAGCCAAAGCTTCTGATAGAGTTATCAGTGAGCGGGGATATCTATCATTCCACTCTATCCATACGGCTCCATTTTCAGCTACACCAAATTTTGCTTCTATAATAGTGATATCATACTCTTTGCCACTTATGGCATTTTGGGTATCTGTAAATTGCTTTGTGGTATCTATAATATTTTTATTTTTTAAAAAGTATGATTTGATAGTTGATATATCCAAACTATTCACTTCAACCACCCTGCCACCTGCTACCTGTAACATCTGTTTAAAAGTTGCAACTTTATCGTTAAAACTTTTTCTGTCTATATCCAAATCTATATCTTTTAAAGGTTTTATTATATCACCGATATTAGACAAAATTTTATCTCTGCTCATTTTGCATCTCCTTATATATTTGAGCAAAACTCTTAGGGGCAGGTTGTGGCATCTCTCTATGCTTTGCCCATATATTATATTTGGAGTTTATTATCCAGTTTGGTATATATTTGCCTACTCTTCTGTATATATTCATCAATGCAGCAAAGAGTTTTGGATTTTGCATAATTTTGGCTGATAGTTTGAGTATCTCTCTTTTTGTTTTAAATTCAGGATGTTTTATCGCCTCTTGCCTTTGGATATATAATCTATTGTGCAAATCAATCTTGACCGGACAGACATTATCACATGAAGCACATAATGAACAGGCAAATGGCAAAGAGGCATATTTGTCTATATTCTTTTGGGTATTTAGCACTGAGCCGATTGGTCCGGGAACTACACTCTCATAACTATGCCCTCCGCTTCTGCGATATACAGGACAAGTGTTCATACAGGCTCCACATCTGATACATGATAGAGCATTAAAGATATTTGAGTGTAGCATTGAGCTTCTGCCGTTATCTACAATCACTACACACAATCTGGCATTTGGTTTTGGCTTTTTGAAGTGTGAAGTATATGCTGTAATTGCTTGACCGGTGGCACTTCTGGCTAATACTCTTGTAAATACTCCCAACTCTTGGGCTGAGGGGATTACCTTCTCTAGTCCCATACAGGCTATATGCAGATTTGGTATAGATGCTCCCAAATCTGCATTACCCTCATTTGTGCATACTGTAATAGCTCCCTCTTTTGCCAATGCAAAATTGACTCCTGTAATTGCCACATCGGCATCTAAAAATTTTTTTCTCAAATCTTTTCTTGCCTCTTTTGTCAAATATTCAGGGTCACTGTTGCCTTTTTGTGTCCCCATCTTATCGTGAAATATAGATGATATCTGCTCTTTTTTCAGATGAATGGCAGGTAGCACTATATGGCTGGGGTGTTGATTGGCAAGTTGCACAATCCTTTCCCCTAAATCTGTATCTGTTACTTCTATACCCCTTTGCTCAAGATATGGATTTAAGCCACACTCTTCTGTGAGCATAGATTTGCTTTTTACTACTTTTTTGCCATCTTCTTGCTTGATTAGCTTATATACAATCTCATTACACTCATTTGCATCACTTGCCCAATATACCTCTATACCGTTTGATATGGCATTTTTTTCAAACTCTTGTAGGTAATATCTGAGATATCTTAGAGTATGAGATTTTATCTCTTTGGCTTTTTGCCTCAAAGCTTCCCACTCATCTATCGATTTAACAGCATTATCTCTCTTTTGTCTGACAAACCACAACGCTTCATTATGCCACTTTGCCATCTTCTTATCACTCAAAAACTTTTGAGCATTTTGTGCGTGATTTACCATCATAATATAGCCTTAGCCAAAATATCAACAGCGTGTATAAATTCCAAACCTTTTCTTTCTCTAACTGCCAATCCCTTTAAATGCATAAGACACGACATATCCACGCCGGTAATGCAATTTACACCATTACTGATATGATCATCTAATCTATCTCTACCCATAGCCACAGAGATAGCCTCCTCGCTTATACTAAATGTCCCTCCAAATCCACAACACTCATCTTTGTTTGCTCTTACAATCTCCAATCCCTCAATTTGGCTCAATATAGCTTCAATTTTACTATATTGTGGCTCTACTACTTCACTTGGAGTTGCTAAATCCAACTCACGAATAGCGTGGCAACTTTCGTGCAAACCCACTCTTTTGTTTACCTCTTTTTTAAATGGAATATTCTCTACTCCAACCACATCATGTAGAAATTCAAACAACTCATACACTTTGGGTTGAAGTTTATGATATTTGAGTCTATCCAGGCTCTTTTGTAAGATATCAGAGTATCTGTATCTTACAGTAGATACACAACTACTGCCAACAGATACAATATAATCATAACCGCTAAAAGTATCTATGAAGTGTGAAGCAAACTTTTCACCCTCTTTTATCAATCCATTATTCAAATATGGTTGCCCACAACAACTTTGAGCTTCCGGATACTCTACACTGTATCCAAGAGTTTGTAATATTTTAAGCGTATGCAGTGCTACTTCCGGATATAGCTCATTTATAAAACATGGTATAAAGAGTGCTATTTTCATCACTCATCCTTTGCCTGTTATTATGTTGATTATTATTTTCTAAAAGTATATCATTTATTAAAACAGGATAAATTTAGTCCTATTTTGATATAAGAGTATGTGTTGATGTCAAAAATATGATATACTTATCAAAATGAAAGGGGGCATTTATAATATGTTGGGAATATTTGAATCTAAAAATAAGAAATTAGTAAAAAAATGGAAAAAAGAGCATGAAAACCTCGTAATACTGGGTGAGAAGGTAATTGCCGAGTATGTGAAGAATGAACATGATGAAGCCAAAAGTTATCTTAAAAAATTTGTTGATCAGGCTATGGAGCATTTGACAAGTGAGGATATAGAGTTTTACAGAATGCTAAACAGTGAAGATAAGGACCCTAGAACCGAAGAGTTGATAGAGGAGTTTCAAAGGACATTTAAAGATACAAAAATTAACCTGATGAAATTTTTGGCAAAATATGTAAAACCAGAGACTCCACTTGATGATGAATTTTTTGATACATTCCAAAAGATTATGGAGATTTTGGCAAAGAGAATCAAATTTGAAGAGAATAATCTATATTTTAGATTGAGTTTGAGCTAAAAAGATTTAGTGTGAGATTGGTACTTGCTGTTTCCGGAGCCAGTGGTGTAGGATTGGCAAAAAAATTTGTTGAATATCTTCCGGAGGGGGTAGAGGTCTTTATCGTAGTATCAGAAAATGCCAAAAAGGTATTTGAAAAAGAGGCAAAGACTTCGAGTATATTCAGTGATGATGAAATTGAAGCTATAGTATCTAGTGGTTCTTTCAGAGTAGATGCTACTGCTGTCATTCCATGTAGTATGAATACCCTTGCCAAAATTGCATGTGGAATAGCTGACAATTTGACTACTCGTGTGGCTTCGGTAGCTATCAAAGAGGGTCACAGACTGTTACTTGCACCAAGAGAGATGCCATTTTCATATATAGCCCTCGAAAATATGAAAAAACTTTCATCACTTGGTGTAGTAATAGCTCCTCCGGTGATGGGCTATTACAGTGATAGTGATACACTTGAAGATATGGAAAAATTTATCATAGGCAAATGGTATGATGCTCTTGGTATAGAGCATGAGATATTCAAGAGGTGGAGCTGATACAATTATAAATTTTTGGCTTTAATGTGATATAGACTCTCAATACAATATAGCAATAATCAATCTTTAGATATAATCACCAAAATTTAATTATATTATCGGAGCGTTTTATTATGAAAATGAGCGGTGCACAGATGGTGTGTGAAGCCATTATCGCAGAAGGGGTTGATACAGTTTTTGGATATCCCGGCGGAGCGATAATGAATGTATATGATGAAATATACAAACAAAATGCTTTCAAACACATTCTTACCAGACATGAACAGGCGGCTGTTCATGCGGCAGACGGATATGCAAGAGCCACAGGAAGAGTAGGGGTGGCTATGGTTACAAGTGGTCCCGGATTTACCAATGCAGTTACAGGTTTGGCTACTGCTTATGCAGATTCTGTTCCTATGGTAGTAATTTCCGGACAGGTTCCTTTGAGTCTGATTGGCACAGACGGCTTTCAGGAAGTAGATGCAGTAGGTATCTCCAGAGCATGTACGAAACATAATTATCTAGTTAGGTCTATCGAAGAGCTTCCCCGTGTTTTGAAAGAGGCATTTTATATAGCCAGAAGCGGACGACCAGGTCCTGTATTGGTAGATATACCCAAGGATATTACAGGTGAAATAGGCAATTTTGAATACCCTGACAAAGTAGATTTGCCTACATACAAACCCAGATACAAAGGTAATGACAGACAGATAAAAAAAGCTGTTGAAGCTATTGTTACATCAAAAAAACCTATTTTGTATATAGGTGGCGGAACTGTCTTGAGTGAAGCTTCCGAATTGGTCAGAGAGCTTGCCGAAGTTACACAGATACCTGCTGTTGAGACTTTGATGGCAAGAGGAGTGATGGGAGCATCAAATCCTCTGCTACTTGGTATGGTGGGTATGCATGGTAACTACTCTTCAAATATGGCTATGAGTGAAGCTGACCTGATTATATCTTTGGGAGCCAGATTTGATGACAGAGTTACCGGAAAATTATCTGAATTTGCAAAATATGCTGATGTAATACATGTCGATATAGACCCTGCAAATATAGGTAAAATTGTAGATGTGGATTATCCTATAGTAGGAGATATCAAAACAGTAGTGCACAGGATGCTTCCAATGCTGAGAGAGAAGGCAAACCCCGACAGATATCAGGTATGGAGAAATATCCTGGCAAGATATGATGAACTGCATCCATTGTCATACAGTGACAGCGATGAGGTAATCAAGCCTCAGTGGGTGATAGAGAGACTTGGGCAACTTCTGGGTGAAAAAGCTGTAATTACATCAGATGTGGGTCAGCATCAGATGTGGACAGCACAATTCTATCCCTTTGACAGACCAAGACAGTGGATTAATTCCGGCGGACTTGGGACAATGGGCTATGGATTTCCTGCTGCCATAGGTGCACAGGTAGGAGTAGGAGATGAGAAGATTGTTGTCAATATTACCGGAGATGGTTCTATACTGATGAATGTTCAGGAGTTGGTGACAGCGGCTGAAAACAATATTCCGGTAATCAATGTGATACTAAACAACCACTTTTTGGGAATGGTTAGACAGTGGCAGACATTCTTTTATGACAAAAGATACAGTGAGACAGATTTGAGTTTTCAGCCAAACTGGAAACTATTGGCAGAGGCTTGTGGCGGTAAAGGTTTTGATGTTGAGAGTAAAGAGCAGTTTGACAAAGCTCTGCAAGATGCCATAGATGCCAAAAAAGTAGCCTTTATCAATGTAGCTGTTGATAGATTTGAAAATGTGCTTCCGATGGTGCCTGCCGGAGGCGCTCTATACAATATGATGCTAGAGCATAAGGATAAGTAGTATGGATAGGGTTAGAAGAGTAATATCGGTAATTGTAGCCAATGAGGCTCAAGTATTGGCAAGAGTATCCGGTCTGTTTGCCGGTAGGGGATATAATATAGATTCTCTTACGGTAGCACCAATTCCTGACAGTGACTTGTCTCATATGACAATAGTTACAAGAGGTAGTCAAAGAGTAATAGAGCAGATAACAAAACAGCTTCATAAACTGATACCAACATTTAAAGTAATTGAGCATGATGAGATGGTAGAAAAAGAGATGGTATTAATCAAATTTCCAATCGAAGAGAAATTGGCAGATATTCAGGCTCTATGCTCAGCATATAACGGTGGTATCGTAAATGTAGGATCCAATATGATTATAGTGATGGCTGCTGATGATTCCAAAAGAATTACACACTTTATCGAAGCTGCAAACAGATATCATCCTATAGAGATTGTTAGAAGCGGTGTAGTGGCAATGGAGAGATAATATGAAACTCTCCAAATTATGTGCTGAAATTACTTTACCTTTTAACGGAGATGATATAGATATTACAGGTATTGGCACATTAGATAGTGCCAATGCCAATCAATTAAGCTTTTTTCACTCCCCAAAATATATAGAATCTTTAAAAAGCACTAAAGCAGGTGCTGTTTTGATAGAAGAGAAATATTTGGAGTATCTTCCTTCACACTCAATTGCATTGCTCACAGATGAGCCATACCTGAAACTGGCTTTGGCTACTGCACTTTTTGCACATCCTCTCTC
The DNA here is from genome assembly GCA_015488535.1 of Nitratifractor sp. Taxonomy (GTDB): domain Bacteria; phylum Campylobacterota; class Campylobacteria; order Campylobacterales; family Sulfurovaceae; genus Nitratifractor. Next base: position 5,228 of record WFNP01000044.1, on the reverse strand, counting down.
AAATGAGTCTGAAGAACCGACTCTATTAGAGGGTGCCAAGATAGATGAGAGTGTCAAGTATGGCAAAGGTGTAGAGATAGGCAAAGATACTCTCATAATGGCTGGATGTTATATAGGTGATGATGTCAAAATAGGAGACAGATGTATTATTCATCCAAATACCACAATATATCATGGTGTAGAGATTGGAGATGATTGTATTATTCACTCAGGAGCAGTTATAGGCAGTGACGGATACGGATTTGCCCATACAGCAGATGGCAGACATATCAAAATACACCAAATAGGTGGCGTTATTATAGAAAACAGTGTGGAGATAGGATCCAATACCACTATAGACAGGGGAGCTATCGGCAATACAGTCATAAAAACAGGCACAAAGATAGACAATCTTGTTCAAATAGGACACAATTGTAATATTGGAGAAAATTCTCTTATTGTCTCTCAAGTCGGATTGTCCGGCTCTACTACACTGGGAAGAAATGTCATAATGGGAGGTCAGAGTGCCACAGCCGGACATCTGAAAATAGGGGATTTTGCTGTAATTGCAGCAAGAGGCGGTGTCACCAAGAGTCTTGAAGGTAGCAGACAGTATGGAGGTTTTCCAGCAGTTGAGATTAGGCTATGGAAAAAGATGCAAGTGGCATTATCAAGACTTGTAAAAAAATAGCATAATTTTATATACAGGATTTGTATCTTTCTGTTTTTATGATAGAATAATGTATCATTAAAACAAGGAGAAAGATAATGGGTGACAAAGCAATAGAGGTAAAGACAATTCCGTTGAGTGGGACTCAAAGCGGTAAAATTGAGGTTGCAAAAATAGAACATCCGTATGGCGAGAATAGTTCGGCAGTAGCGAGTATCGGTATATTTTTGGATAAATTCAGTGAGGAGCCTGATTGGAAAGTCCATATTCCAAAAGAGAATATAGATGATGTAATAGCGGCTCTTCAGGAGACAAAAGAGCTTCTGTAATGAAAAAGCTACTACTTATTTCAGTCGCAACAGCATCTATGCTGTTTGCTACTGCTCCCAATACGGATAATGTGACTGAGCTGTATATAGCTACATTTGACAGAGCTCCAGACAGTGCAGGTATAGATTACTGGATTTATGATTCCGGTCTTTCGCTTGAAGGAATCGCAAGAAGCTTTTTTGATCAGCCGGAAACAAAAGAGAAATATCCTCCAGATACCACAACAGATGATTTTATCAATCGAGTCTATACAAATCTTTTTGACAGAGCTCCAGACAGCAAGGGGGCTGAGTATTGGAAAAAAGAGCTTCAAAGTGGTCATATCAGAAGAGATGAGTTTATACTCGCTACAATGAATGGTGCATTGGATGATGATAAAAAACTTCTTGATAATAAACTCGAAGTAGCTGAATATTTCATAAGCAAAGGGCTTAATGATGTAAATTTAGCAAAAGAGTTGATGGATATGGTCAAACCTGACGGAAGCGGAGTCAAAGAGGCAAAAGAGAAGATAGACGAGTTTATTAATGGTTCTCAACAGTATCCTGTGCATGATAATATCAATGCTACTGTATTTTATGTGGGTGAAGATGCAAACAGTAATAATGGATATATATCCAATGCTCCGAGTGCATGGGATAATCACTGGGTGTATAATTATGGTGGTATAGATGATCCATCAAACAGGAATGGTTATCTACCTGCCGATTTTACACCTGCTGAAAATCCGTTTTATGCAGCTTTGCCGTATGATGATTTGGGAAGAAACGGCAAGAGAAAATCTGAAATTTATGATTTAATTTCCTGGGCAGATGAAGCTACACAAAATGACAAAAATCCATACAGCTCTATATGTAAAAACAGATGGATAAAGGTCACCAGAGGGGATAAAACTGTATATGTTCAGTGGGAAGATGTAGGTCCGGTATATTCTAATGATGCTGATTATGTATTTGGTGATGCCCAGCCTAAAAGAGGTGGTAATCATGCCGGTCTGGATTTGTCTCCGGCAGCTGCCAATTATTTGGGATTTGGTGATGGTGTCGAGCCTGTTTCATGGAGTTTTGTAGATGATGAAGATGTGCCAGATGGTCCATGGAAGCAGATAGTAACCGTATCAAAAATGAGATATCAGCCAGAAGTTGGAGAGAGTTACTATATACAGCTTCAGGGAGATATAGATACAACTCAAGACAGGAGAATGTATGATGTTGATCTTTTCGATACAGACACAGATACAATAGCCAAATTGCATAATGACGGCAGGATTGTAATATGCTACTTCAGTGCCGGTAGTTTTGAAAACTGGAGAGATGATGCTTCTGCTTTCCCAAAAGAAGCTATAGGCAAAGAGTTGGAGGGCTGGGATGGTGAGAACTGGCTTGATATACGAAATCCTACTGTGCGGGAGATAATGAAAAAGAGACTCGATTTGGCAAAATCCAAAGGGTGTGATGCCGTTGATCCTGATAATGTAGATGGATACAGTAATGATACCGGATTTGATTTGACTGCCGAAGATCAGTTGGATTATAATAAATTTTTGGCAAATGAAGCCAGAAAAAGAGGTATGAGTGTAGGCTTGAAAAATGATCTTTTACAAATAAAAGAGCTTGAACCATATTATGACTTTGCCATAAATGAGCAGTGTCATATCTATAAAGAGTGTGACTATTTAGAGCCGTTTATTGATGCTGACAAACCAGTATTCAATATAGAGTATGCTTCAAAATATGTCAAAAATACAAATGGTGCAAGAGACAAGCTCTGTGAAGATGCCAATAACAGAGGCTTTACTACCTTGATACTTTCCAAAGATTTGGATGGCTCTTTTGTAGATTATTGTAATTAATTTTAAATATAAATAAACAGAGTCCAAAGTTAATTTTTGGACTCTGTAAAAGCAATTTTATCCACACATCTTTTAATCTGTATTTTCCGTTAATCTACAGTCGTTATATTTACATTGCTAAAATTTATATAAAGGATAAGATATGGCAATAGATGCAAAGAAGTTATCAAAATTTTGCAGACCATTTAGAATAGTATTAGGTATTGCATTGATTGGAGCAGGAGTATATACAGGTATAGTTTGGTTTTACTTGGGAGTGATTCCATTAATTGCAGGTATTATAGGTATCTGTCCAGCCTGTGCAATTACAAAACAATGCACAATACTTGGCAAAGATATAGAAGCAACCGAAGATAAAAAATCGGAGTAAAATAGTGAAAACACTTAAAATAATGTTTTTGTGGCTGTTGGGAGCTTTTATATTAATTCAGTTTATATGGATTGATGTCCCAAATCCTCCAAAAGCAAAACCCTCTGATGAGATAAAGGCACCTGCAAAAATCAAAAAGTTGCTTGTAACATCTTGTTATGATTGTCACTCAAACCATACAAAGTGGCCGTGGTATTCGTATGTAGCTCCTGTATCGTTTGAGGTGAGAACTCATGTCAAAAACGGTAGAAACTGGCTAAACTTTTCTATATGGAATCAATATGATGAGAAGAAAAAACAGAAATTACTCAAAAGTATAGTCAAAGCGATAGATTGGAAGATGCCACCGCCTGATTATATGATGATTCATAAAGATGCACGACTTACACCAAGTCAGAGAAAAGAGATTAAAGAGTGGGCAAAATCTCAAATCAAAGATGAACAAGAGTATTAATGCTTGATTTTAGTGCCAAAAGCCTAAAAGAGATATATCCAATATTAAAACAATCTGTCTCTACTTTAAATGGTGGAGATAGATTATATTTTACAGTTGCCAATCCAGATGCAGATGACTCTTTGTATGCCGGTGAATTGATAAAAAATCAAATATATCGAAGCTTTAGAAGCTGGAGTGATTTGGCAAATTTATTAAATTGCCGTTTAATTGTTTCTTCTTTGAATTGTGATGATAATAAAATAGTATTGGTATTTGAAAAGTTAAGAGATAACAGTTTTCATCAAGACTCAAGCGATGATATTACAGAAAAATATGGAGTAAATAGTCAATTTTTCAGAATAAACAAATCTGAAGAGCCAAGTTTTTATATCTACTATATCGAAGCACTTAAACATATCTATATTGAGCAAAGATACAACATTTTGGGACTTGGTATAAACAGAGGTGATGAGTTTGAGATGATAGCTGATATTTTACCAAGTGATAGATTGAAAGAGATATCTTTTGTGGGGGTAGAGTATAGTAAAAGTGCATTGAGTGAAGCCAAAAAGAGATTAAAACATCTCAATTTTGAGGCTCTTGAAGCTGATATATCAAATTTGGTAGATATGGATATAGGCAGATTTGACATGTTGGTATCTATTGGCACACTTCAAAGCCCAAAGATCAATATGAAAACAACTGTTATGTATATAGTTCAGGAGTTATTGCAAAAACGCTCTGCAATAGTTTTGGGATTTCCAAACTGTAGATGGATAGATGGAGAGATGATATATGGTGCAAGAGTGCCAAACTACTCTTTTAGTGAATTATCAGCTGTAATCAAAGATATACACTGGATTAAAAAGTATCTGCAACAGCATAAATTTAGAGTTATGATTACAGGTAGAGAGTATCTATTTTTGAGTGCTGTTAGATAAAGGGTTTTGACCATGAGTAGCTGCTGAATTTAATGAAAGTAAAATCTACTCCACATCAGGAGATGTGGATCAAGTAGGCTAAACAATGGCGAGTTAAAATTTATCCTTATTTTTTTACACCTTTGACCCACTCTGCCATAGCTTCATGTGCTACAGGATTTGGTGCATCCATAAATGAGAGGACAAATTTGTCACTCTGCTCAACTACTGCGATACTTCGTGGTCTAATTGCTGCCATTTCAGGTATTGGCAACTCTTTGCCGAAGCAGAATATGATAATTTTTACATCTTCTATTGTCTCATCTATTTTATGTTCTGGCAAATTTTTTGTATGTGTATAGTGGTCAAATTCACTGATATATACAGCTACCGGATGAGATTCTATTTTTTCTTTCAGATAAGAAATTATCTCATTGGTTGAGTTAAATTTGGCTTCATCTTTAGTTATCTCTATTGCTTGTATAGGATATGTATCTTTTATAGTCATACTTTTCATTAATTATCCTCGTATAATAAATTATCAAACCCTTACATCCAAAAGGAGTAAAGGTTTGAATATTTTTTTAGTTTCTTCGGTAAAGTTTTATCTGTTCACCAAGAACTAAAACAATTTACAGTTAAAAAGTTGAATGACAGTCGTTTCTCCTTAT